>JAWXUZ010000086.1:0-10454 GCA_044425835.1 Bacillota bacterium
CTTGAGGTGAATAAATTATACAAACCCGATGGGCAACCTGTCGTATTTGACTTGCAACTTGAGGCTGAAATTTTAGGTTGTGACTTGGTTTGGTCAAAAAACAATCCGCCGTCGGTGTCGACACACCCTCTCGCTGATACAATGACTGTGCCTTGCATGTGCAAAATGCCAACTGAAAATGATGGTAGAATGCCGATGGTACTTTCTGCAATGCGTAGAATGAAAAAAGAAGTCGGTGACACAACGGCGTTATACGGCTTGATTACGGGGCCATTTACTTTGGCATCTCATTTGCGTGGAAATGATATTTTCATGGATATGTACGATGACGATGAGTACGTAATGGAACTTTTGGATTTTTGCGTGGCAGTTGCCAAACAAATGAGTACGATGATGATCGAGGCAGGTATGGACGTCATTGCTGTAGTCGATCCTTTGGTTTCGCAAATTTCAGTCAATCATTTTGAGGAATTTTTACATAAACCATTTTCAGAAGTTTTTGATCATATCAATGAACGTGCATTTTCTTCTTTCTTCGTTTGTGGAGATGCAACGAGAAATATTGAAGCGATGTGCAAAACGAAACCACACTCCATTTCAGTCGATGAAAATGTAGATATTGTGGCAGCAAAAGCCATCACAGATCAGTACAATGTCGTTATCGGTGGGAACATTCCGCTCACAACGGTAATGCTCCATGGGACACAACAAGATAACATGAAATGTGTAGTCGATATGATCGACAGTGTCAATAGCGATCAAAATTTCATCGTTGCTCCTGGGTGTGATATGCCTTTTGCCATTCCTGTTGAAAATGCAATTGCCGTTTCACAAGCGGTGTTGACGACAGATTCTATCCGTGAAATGGTGAAAAATTACGAAAGTGAAAGCTTTGATTTGGACGCAATCACATTGCCTGAATACGATAAATTGACGAAACCTTTCGTGGAAGTCTTCACGCTAGATTCCATTGCATGTGCTGCTTGTACGTATATGATGGGGGCGGCGAATGTGGCGAAAGATGAATTTGGCGAGGCCATTGATGTGGTCGAATACAAATTTACTGAAAAAGAAAATATTGCTCGTTGTATGAAAATGGGTGTGAAAAATTTGCCTTCCATCTATATTAATGGAGAGTTGAAATTTTCCTCTATCATTCCGAGCAAAGAAGAGCTTGACGGGGCAATTCGTGGAGCAATGAAGTAAGGTGAACGTATGGAATTGTATTTGATTACAGGGTTTTTAGGGGCAGGCAAGACGACTTTTCTAAAAAATTTCGTTGCACAATTCAAAGATCGGAAAATCCATTTGATTATCAATGAATTTGGTGCTACGGGAGTTGATGGCACAATCGTCAAAAAGATGCGACTTGCCATGTCAGAAATCAACCAAGGATCGATATTTTGTGCATGCAGACTCGACCAATTTGAGGAAGAATTGTTGCATTTGCAAGCCACCGAGCCAGAAATTGTCATTGTTGAGGCAAGTGGTTTGAGCGATCCAACGAACGTACGAAAAGTACTTGAAAATGGACGCTTTCCGCATATCGACTATAGAGGGAGCATTTGCATGATTGATGCTGCTCGCTTTGAAAAAGTAGTGTCTACAGCTAGAGTTGTACCAAAACAATTGTCGGTGTCTTCTCTTGCGTTGGTCAATAAAACGGACTTGGTGTCACCAGAAAAAATAGCTGTGGTCAAGCAAACAATTGTAGAGCAAAATCCAGCGATTGTCATCAAGGAAACGCAGTTCGGAGCATTCGACCCGTCGTGGCTGTCGTCGCTGACACCTGAAATTGATATGGAAGAAGCAATCAATACGCAAGACATTACGTTGCAAAAAGCAACGATTACTTTGGCAAAAACTTTGGAAATGAAAGAAATCGAAAGTTTTTTACAAATGATTGCAGAAGATACGTACCGTATTAAGGGGTTTGTGAAAATAGGCGAGTGCAATTACTTAATCAACTGTGTAGGTGCGTATTTAAAAATCGAACGGTACGAGGAAGAAATTACGAATTGCAATGAAATTGTGGCACTCGCAGGCAAGGGTATGCCACTCAGAGCGTCGCTCAAAAATGCGAAAAAGTGGTATGAAACGATGATTTTGAAAATTCAACATGGCTAAAGGCGAATTGAAAAATAAATTGGAGGTAATTATGACAAGACGAGAACGAGTAATTGCGGCATTGCAACACAAAGAAACTGATTTTACACCATTTCACATGGATTTTACTGAACAAGCACTCGACAATTTGATTGCCCATACAGGCGACCCTGACATTGAAAATAAGCTAGGTACGCATTTGTATTACAAACAATACTGGGGTTGGCCGACAGAACGTGCGGACAAATCTGGATATTTCGTTGATGAATTTGGTGTGGAGTGGAACAGAAATGGTGCAGACAAAGACATTGGTCTGCCTGATGAATACCAAATTGATGATTTGGAAGAACATGAATATGAATTTCCAGTATGTGACGAAGCGAGATTGCGTGCAGAGTGTGCGGAAATGACGAAAGACAAAGTCAAAGATGACCGTTTCATCATGTATGGATTCGGATTTTTGATGTTTGAACGTGCGTGGTCGATTGCGGGTATGGAAAATGTACTCATGGGCATGGTGGCGTGTCCAGATGAAACACAAGAATTTTTCCAAAAAATCGGTGATTACTACTGTAATTTGGTTGATATCGCTTTGGAATATGATTTTGATGGCATCTACTTCGGTGATGATTGGGGACAACAAAAAGGCTTGATCATGGGTGGAATTCATTGGAGAAATTTCATTAAACCACAAATTGCACGTCTCTATAAAAAAGTAAAAGACAAAGGACTCTTTGTATTGCAACATTCTTGCGGTGATTGCAATGAAATTTTCCCTGATTTGATTGAAATGGGCTTGGATTGTTACCAAACATTTCAACCAGAGGTGTATGACATCCAACATATGAAAGATACGTATGGAGATAAAATCTCTTTTTGGGGTAGTATTTCTACGCAACAATGTTTGCCACATACCGATGCAGACGGTGTGAAAAAAGAAATGCAACGTGTACATAAAGTATTGCACAAAGAGGGTGGGTATATCATGGCACCGACACATGCTTTGGAATACGATGTGCCACCAGAAAATATTTTGGCGATGGTGGAAGTTTGGAAAAATCAAGAGAAATATTTTGCGTAAGAAAATGTGTTGTGTAAAAAGAAACTGGTGAAATATGCAGTTTCTTTTTTTATTGGTGGGAGCAATAGAGAAATTTATACTATTTGTATTGAAATTCGTTGTATACTACGATATTTTTAGTTAAAATGACAACTCTATTTTTGTTGAAATGGAGAAGTATTTTTGTTTGAATTGCATATAAAAATTATAATAAGTTGCATTGTTTTTATACTTTATACTTGATTATTTGTATTTTATGTGGTAAGATGAAAATGTAGAAAGGAGTGTGTATTTTTATGTACACTATAGGAGAAGTTGCAAAACGATTGGAAATTCCAACGTCTACGATTCGTTATTATGATAAGCTCGATTTGTTACCGTCTCTGCAAAGAACAAGCGGACAAAGGGTATTTACCCAACACGATATGGATCGCCTATCAATTATCATTTGCTTGAAAAATACAGGCATGGCAATTGAAAATATCAAAGAGTTCATTCGATTGTATAGCGTAGAAGGTGATGTCATTCAAGAAAAATACAAGATGATAGAGATGCAAAAGCAAATTTTAGTAGAAAAAATTGAGCAATTGAATCAATTTTTAAATCACAGCGAATTTAAGTTGTGGTTTTTTGACAATAAAGTGGTAGACGGTGAAGAGCCTGTTTATTCAGAAGAAGCATTTGACTCTTGGAAAAAAGAATTTGAGGAGTATAAAAAATCGAAACGAAATAGTGCTTGCTGAATCGGTGTATGTTTCCAGAAGTAAAGCAGAAAATGGCTAGAATTGAATTTAAATAATAAAAAAATAAAAAAACCTCTTGACTTAAAGTTTACTTTAAGATGTATACTATAGTTGTCAAAATAAATATAGTTACATTAGGAGGGAATTTATATGAAACCAAATCAGTTATTCATCAATGGCAAATGGCAATCAGGCAAAAACGGAAGAACTTTCGAGGTACAAAATCCATCAGACGAAAGCACCATTGGCATTGTCGCCGAAGCAGAAATTGCAGATGTGAAAGAAGCGATGGAGGCGGCATACATCGCACAAAAACCTTGGGAGCTGACACCGATTTTGCAACGGGCGACATACTTCAAAAAATTGATTGCCCTGACTTTGGAAAATAAAGAAAAATTGGCGACACTTTTGACGGTGGAGCAAGGCAAAAGATACGTCGATGCCTTGGGCGAAGTCGACGACACAATTGCGTATATGGAAAGTGCCATTGCAAATATCGGCTTGATTCGAGGGGACATTTTGCCGACGGCTGAAGTGGGGGAGGCAATCACGGTAGAGAAAGTGCCTTACGGTGTTGTCGTGGCACTCTGTGCGTGGAATTATCCTTTGGCATTGGTTGGGCGGAAAATTGCACCGGCACTCATCACTGGAAATACAGTGGTACTCAAACCGCATGAATTGACACCTTTGACAACGATTGCTTTTTTTGAACTCATTGAGCAAGCGGGATTCCCTGAAGGAGTCATGAATTTGATTACAGGCACTGGCACTGAAACGGGGCAAGCATTGGTGACACACAAACACGCAAGATTGATTACTTTGACGGGCAGTGTGGGAGCAGGGAAAGCAGTCTATGAAGCTGCTGCTGGAAATGTGGCTGGCTTGATTTTGGAGTTGGGCGGAAAAGCTCCATTTATTGTACTAGAAGACGCCGACATCGACCTTGCAGTGGAAGCGGCAGTTGCTTCTCGCTTTGCCAATTGCGGTCAAATTTGTATCTGTTGCGATATGATTTTCGTTCAAGAGAGCATCAAAGACATGTTCACTGAAAAATTGCTGAAAAAAGTGGGTGAACTCAAGGTGGGAGACCCGATGGACTCTGCAACGGACATGGGGCCTAAGATGTGCCAAAGTGACATTGATAAAATGAATGCCATTGTTGAAAAATCAGTGACGGCGGGAGCGAAGATTTTATGTGGCGGTGGCAAACCAAAGACGCAAGTCACTGAATTTGACAAAGGCTATTGGTATGCACCGACTGTCTTAGGTGAGGTGACGATGGATATGGCGGTGGCAAAAGAAGAAATTTTCGGGCCACTTTTGCCTGTGATTGCTATGCGTGATTTCAATGAAGTTTTTGCGTATACAAAAGCATCTCCATACGGCTTGGCGTGTTATTTGTTCACGAAAGATGAAGCGGTCATTCGCCGTGCCATGAGCGAAATTGAAGTGGGTACAATTTTTGTCAATCGTGCCATTACAGGGTCGATGCTTGCGTACCACGGTGGGCATAAATTGAGTGGTCTCAATGGAGAAGATGGCGAATATGGTATGCAAGATTTTCTGCAAAAAAAGGTGATTTATAGAAAGTATGAACAAGCAAGTGTTTTTGACAATATTTAATAGGTAGAGCAATATCGATAGCATCGGACAGATGGTGAGGAAAAAATATGAACGCATTGAATTTCCAAAACACGGTAGTATTTCGTAAACTGCAACAAATTTATTTTTTATCAGAACCACAAAACGAACAAGACTATATCCGTAGCCAAAAGCAATATGCGTATGCAGAATGCGGATCGTTTACAGTGATGCAATTCGCCTGCAATACGTTTGCGGCGGCTCTTTTGATTACGCTAGGTTTTTCTGATGCACAAATTGGCTTGGTGTTTTCCATTGCAAATCTTACTTGTATTGTGCAGATATTTACAATGCAACGAGTCGAGAAAATGCAGAGGAAAAAACCGTTTGTCTGTGTGACGTCCTTAGTCAAAATTCTCTTTGGAGCGGTATTTTTATTGCCATTTCTACATTGGGGAGAAAGCACGAAGCAATTTCTTGTGGTTGCCTTTTTCGTCATTGCATACACCGGTACACAGATTAGCGTGGCGGCTTCATGGGATTGGATTACCGACCTTGTGCCGACCAATATACGAGGGTATTACTTTGCAAAAAAAGATGCAATGACAGTGGCAGTCAGCATGGTGATCACTTTGATTTTGGGCTATTTGATGGATCGGCATGTAGGCGACGGGGTCAATCCTACTTATTTTTTGATTGGCGTTGTGGGGATTATGTTGGCTTTGATCAACTTTTTTTCACTTAGCAAAATGAATGAAAAACAAAAGGTGCGAGAGGTTACACCAGAAGAAATTATCGAAAAAGAAGTGATCGAAAAACGTAATTTTGTTGAGGAAGTGCGACTCGTTTTTACAGACAACAAGTTCAAAAAACAATTCGGACTCAATATGCTATGGGCGATTTCTTTCAATTTTTCTTCGCCGTACAATTCGAGTTTCCAAATCAAAGAATTGGGATTGCCTTTTATGTATTTGACAGTGCTTAATTTTTTTGGCGGTGCATTTCGTATTTTCTTGTCGCCAAAAATGGGGCGGATTGCGGACAAACTCGGCATGGCAATCGTTTTGAAATGGGCATTGATGGGCATTTTAGTGAACCAAGTATTTCTTTCGTTTGGCAATGCGGGGAATGCGTATTGGGTGACTTCTTTGGGCTGTGTGGGAGCAGCTTTTGGTTGGTCGTTTTTAGGCACTGGACTCTTTGCATTGCAGATTTTATTGCTGGACAAAGAAAAACGGGTTATGCAACTTTCGATTATTTCAGTTTTGTCAGGGATCATGGCATTTGTATCGACGAGTATCGGCGGTATTTTACTGGAATTTGTGCAAAAAAGGGAATTTTATTTTCTAGGGGGGATTGTCTACGGGCAACATATTTTGAATTCCATCTCGGTGCTGATGTATGTAGGAATGCTTTTTTATATCCAAATGGTCATCAAACCTGTGGAGGAAGAATGTCGAGCAATTGATACATAAATTTACTGTAACTGTTCAGAACCTTCTTTTTAAGACCGTGGATGCTGTCCGCACCTGCCAAAATACCTTTAAAAAAAATGGAAGCTAGGCTTTGAAAAGTAAAACTTTTATTTTTACAGACATTAGCGTGCTGAAAAACTTCTGAAAACAAACACTTCAACCGTTTCTGTTGGAGTTCTGAATAGTTACAATTTACTTATAAAATAAACCACCTACTCGATTGGCGTAGGTGGTTTTTGTATGGGTTTTTGGTTACCAAACTTTAATGCGGTTGTGTCCCTCTTTTGCTGTGAGAAATGGCCCGACAACTGAACGATTCTCGGCAACTTCCCCGAAGTAATCGGCATCAACTATAATGTCGTTTCCATCACAATCATCGTAAACTGTGTTGACGATACGAAGTGTCCCTAAACTTTCTGTCGAAACTGTCTGACAAGGAATAGCGAGTGCTTCCTTCGGTAAGTCGAATTCGATGTACACACCATCTGCTTCTTCGCTGACCTTCATTTTTGGTGTGAATTTTTTGTCGACTACATTCGTTTTTTCATCATGAAATGGAATTGCACCGTCGAAGTATGCGTTGTGATTGATGTAAACTGGTTGCTCAATTTCAAAGTATTTTTCGTGATCTTGCATTTTGACTTCTGCGATTTTTTCGATGTATTCTTCATAAGAAGATGTATTTTCATCGTATCCATTCGTACCATAAAAAGATTTTTCATCTATATTTTTGTCGTCACCAATGAAGATATTATTGTAATATCTCTCGTCCCCACAGTAAACAAATGCATAGCCAGCAACAGACGTTGAGTGTGGGAAGTGGTACGGTGTTGCACGGTCAAGTATTTTCATTTTGTACGTTCTGCCACAGATAATATTGTTGACAAAAGCAGTGCCTTGTGCGTGGTTATCAAAGCCATAAGTCGATAAAAATAAGTTGTTGTCGACGAGCAATGGTCCATGCGTAACTTCGATATTGCCGTCACGATCGTTGTTGTAGAGCAGATTTCTGCTGACTCTTGTGCCTTGCACTTGCCAATCCAACCAAAATCCGAGCGTGCAATTGTGGATTCTATTTTCAGAAATCACGGTGTCAATCGGTGCATGGAATTTAATGCCTGCGATTTCCCAACCGAAAAATTCGTGTTTTGTTCCAATATTATAGATGTGATTGCCGTAAATTTTACTGAAAGCACAACCCATATGCCCGACAATTCCATTTTGCCCACAGTCGAAAATGGTGTTATGTCTGACAATGTGCGAACCGATTTTTTCTTTCGACCAACCACATTGCAATCCCAAAAATACAGACTCCATTTGGTATTGGTATCCCGATTTGCGTTTCGTTTTGTGCGAGAGCATATCACCTGTTGTGCTGTCTTTTCCGATACTGATGGCACTGCATTTTGCGTCGTGTAAAATATTATTTTCGATGATCCAGCCTTTGCTCCAGTTGGCTCCTAGCATTCCGAATTGGTCAGACGTTGGCGGAGCCCAACCACTTGCAGAGTGTGCCATCTCAAAACCTGTAACTCGAAGGTAATTAAGCCCTGACTGTTTTGGATAGAAGCAACATCTGCGAACGTTGATTTCTACGCATTCTTTCGTTGGATCGTATGCGCGGAAATTGGCATAGATGGTTGTCGTTGTTTTGTCGACTTCTGCGAACCATTGGTAAATTGTATTTTCTGGATTTGCGAGATATTCTTTTCTTTGATTGCCGAAATATTCGCTGTATTCTCGCTTGACTGGAGTCAAAATATCTTCCAATGTACGTCCCTCGAAAAATGACATTCCGTTCAAATATACGTCTCCGCAATGTACTTTCCAGTCGGCTGGTTTGACAATCCAGTCACCATCGATTGTGGTATCGTATGGATTGTAGTCGCCAAATATCGCATTGTCCACTGTAGTTTTCCAGACAGTATCTTTGTGTAGTGTCCAGTCAGTGATGATTTCGGAACCTTTGATGATAGGCTTTGCAGTCGGGTTTTTTTCGTCTACAATTGCTTCATAGGAAATGCGAGTTTGTGCGTTGTCGCCACCATTTTTTGGGTCGACCCACTCTCTGTATGTACCAGCCTCGACTAAGACACGGTCTCCGCTTTTGGCGATTTGGGCTGCTTTTGAAATCGTTTGGAATGGTGTCGGTTTGTTGCCATCGTTGAAATCACTGCCTGTTGTACAAGAAACGTAATAGGTATTTTTCATTTTTTCGATTCCTTTCTCGCTGTCAATTGTTATGGAAGTTATTGTTTTTATCTCACTATAGAATACTAAAAAAAATAATTTAGTATTTTATATCTATATTATAATGAAATGTTTTGTGTACGTCAACTATTTTTTGCGAATTGCTGTCAAAATGCAAATAGAGTATCGAAAAATTGACGAAAATTACGATCGAAAATTAGAAAAAGATGATAAATCCATAAAAAAAGTAAAAATATATAGTTTTAGGTCTGTACAAGTCGTAAAAATAGTGATATTGTATATATAAGAAATGAAAAAGAATTGTTTGTTTTAGTACACGGAGTTTGAAAAGAAGGGGTGTTGGAAGAAGAAAGAATACATATGAAACTTATTTCTTGCGGAAAATAAGTTTCAGAGTGTTGCGATATCGTAATGATAAAAAGCAAAATAAATCTAAAAATAAAAAGGAGAGACATATGATTTTATCGATCAAAGATGTAGAAATGGAAGCAAAAATAAATACAAAAGGCGGTGAGCTTATCTCTATTTTTAAGTCGGGGGAGGAATATCTTTGGCAAGGCGATCCGCAGTTTTGGTCTGGACAATCGCCGTTGTTGTTTCCGATTGTGGGGCATTTGAAAGATGACGCCATAAAAATTCGTGGGCAAGAATGCAAGATGGGGGTACATGGGTTTATCAAAGGGACGGAATTTGACGTGGAATGTCATACAGAAAATAAGTTGGTATTGTCTACGAAATATACCGAGGCGACGCTTTTGCAGTATCCGTTTCGGTTTCGGTTTGCAGTTGCATTTCAAATAGAGGCGGGACGTTTGCAGATTGAGTATACGATTGAAAATTTAGATGATGTGGAGTTGGTGTATAATTTTGGGTTGCACCCTGGTTTTCGTTGTGATTTATTTGAGGGTGATTGTATTGAGAATTATTACATAGAATTTCCGAAGGAAGTGACTTTGGATTCGGCAGTGTTCACACCAGAAATTCGAGTGGAGTTGCAAAACAAAAAGAGGATTGTAGACAACAGCAAGCAGTTTTGGTTTGTCGATGCAGTATTTGCACGCACGTTGATTTTTGAAAATGTCGATTTCGATGCGGTGTGGTTGTGTCATAAAGAGAAAGGGCGGATTTTGCATTTGCAGTATACAGGGTTTCCGATGTTTTGGATTGTCAACCCTTTTTTGTACAAATTTTTATCGAACTACAACTCCAAAATCACAGGGAGCAACATAGCCCAAGCTCCCATGCAACCTCTTAGTATTATACCAATTGACATAATCA
>JAWXUZ010000011.1:0-45325 GCA_044425835.1 Bacillota bacterium
CAATAATTACCCACGAAAAATACTTAACGGCAAATCAGCCAATATGATGGTGGAATGTGTATAAAAAAACTTAATTTTATATCAGAAATTTCTGCGACATTTAATATTGCAATTTACAAATATGAATTTTTTTGAAAGTATAATTTTAAAAGTGTCAAACTCCCGTATTTTTCAACTTGCAGTTATGGAAAGGATGTGATATAATCTATTTGAGTGAAGTTGTATATTCATGACAGCGAAATAATAGGTACATAAATTACAACACAACCAGATGAGGTGATTTTTTGAGTACGCAAGCAATTGAGGAAATAAGGAAAAAATTGTTGGAACTCGGAGCAGTCAAAACGGCAGTTTTACCGATTTCTGAAATTCCTTTTGAGCCAGAATTTCGTACATTTTGTGAAAGCAATGCGTGTGGAAAATACAAAACAAGTTGGAGCTGTCCGCCACATGCGGGGGAAGTGGAAGATTTGATTGCACATGCAAACTCATTTTCGGCGGTGCTTGTCTACCAAACCATTGGCGAAATTGAGGATTCTTATGACATTGAAGGCATGCTCGAAGCAGGGAAAGTCCACGAGGTGTTGACAAGAAAAATCAAAAACCATTGTAAAGATTTTGGGTTGCAACGCTATGAATGTTTGGGAAGTGGGTCATGTGATTTTTGTGCGGAATGCACGGCTCCAAACGGTGAACCTTGCCGATTCCCAGAGGAGTTGATCGTCTCGATTGATGCATATACAGTGTATGTGGCAGAGCTTGCCAAAAGATGTGATATGAAATATACCAATGGTGAAAACACAGTCACCTATTTTGGAATGGTCTTGATGTCTGAATAAAGAGAATTTCTAAAAAGGAAGTGAACGATGATTGGACTAAAATTAGAGGGAAATCTCGTAAGATGCAAAGCCACAACGAAACTAAGTAAAGTCATTTTGCAACATAACATTCCTTTGTATATGCCTTGTGGTGAAGGAAAAAAATGTGGCAAATGCGTAGTGAAAATCGTAAAAAATGCACCAGAACCAACGCCTACAGAGCGTGACTTTTTGCAAAAACAGGAGTTGGCAGACGGTCTGCGTTTGGCATGTTGCGTTTTCGTGGTAGATGGTATGGAAGTCGTAGACATTGCAAAAGAACAAAAAATGTCACGCATCGTATCGAGTGAAACGAAAATTGCGATGGTGGAACCGCTATTTCAAGAAAATGAAATCGGCATTGCCATAGACCTTGGCACAACAACACTTGCCGTCCGTGGATTTACTTCATCTATAAAAGAAGCGACAAAAAGTGTTGTCCGTCGCAATCCACAATCCGTTTTTGGGAGCGATGTCATTTCTCGTATTGAATCTGCTCTTTTGGGAAATGCAGAAAAATTGCAAGAAGTCGTTATTCATGCTTTGCAAGAAATGATTGATGAAATCGTAGAAACGAAGGAGTTTGCCGAAAAAAAAGTAGGGGCAATCGTCATAACAGGCAATACGACAATGCTTTATTTACTGACAAGAAAAAATCCGAAATCTCTAGCAAAAGCACCGTTTTTTGCAGAACATTTATTTGGTGAGTACGTCGAAAAACCGATTCTTTCGCTTAGGGATTCAAAAAAAATCTACTTAATGAGGTGTATTTCTGCGTTTGTCGGTGGCGATATTGCGACAGCAATTCTTGCAAGTGGCATGATGAAACAAGGCGAAAAAAATCTCTTGATTGACATCGGTACGAATGGTGAAATCGTTTTTTGGAATGATGAGAAACTCTACTGTTGCTCCACCGCTGCAGGGCCAGCACTCGAAGGGGCGGAACTCACATCGGGTATGACTGCTACGACTGGGGCAATTGCAAAAGTGACTTTTTCTGAAAATGAATTTCATTATGAAACAGTAGATGGAAGTAAGCCAAAAGGGCTTTGTGGCAGTGGCATCATTGATGCACTCTCTTTAATGAAAGACTTGTGCTTTATTGATGAAATGGGTGCAATTGACAAAGAAGAGTTGCAAAAAAATGGAGCGTTCGTCCAACTAGAAAATGACATTGCTTGTCGTGTGACAGAAAATGTTGCGATTTCACAAAGAGATATTCGGAAAATCCAACTTGCAAAAAGTGCGATTTGTGCCGGAATCCTCACTTTAATAGAAGAAAGTGGTGTGTCGCTAAAAGAAGTGACAACCCTCTATATTGCTGGTGGATTTGGTACGTATATGAACTTGGAAAACGCTGCAAACATCGGCTTAATTCCAAAAGAATTGGTCGCAAAAACAAAGGTCATAGGCAATGCCGCACTCGATGGAGCGTCGCTTTTGCTTGGTAACAAAAACGAATTTCGAGCGTTGGAATACCTCGAACAATTGGCAGAAACAATTGATTTATCGAAAAACAAAATTTTTATGGAACATTATATTGATGGTATGGAATTTGAATGAAACTAAAACTAAAAACTAAATTATGTATACATTACAATTTGATTTCTCGAAGTTCCCAACGAATTTTGAGAAATAGAAATTAGGCGAATATCGTCTTAGGAAACTGGTGCGAATCCAGTGCAATCACCGTTGCTGTATGCATAGGAGTATATTTTTCGTGACGTGAGTCGGTCATTGGGGCAACCTGAGAAGGCGGAGGAATATGCGTAAAATCATTCTTTTGAAAGATTTTGAACTATGTAAGCCAGAATACAGGTAGTGTCATACGCCAACACTTTTTGAAAAAATTAAGGAGTGACGGCTTTTTCGGTACACGAAAATCGGGTGTAGCAGACCATATAGTTCTTGCAACTATATCATTGTCGGCTACTTTTTTTATGCATAATTTAGGGAGGAATCAGGAGGAAATGAAAATGAAAATGAAACAATTTATGAGTGGGATTTTGACTTGTGCGATGGTCTTTTCGACTTTGCCAACGGTGGTTTTGGCAGAGGGGGAAGTGGCAGGCAAAACTGGAGCAGTAGAAGTTGCAGTTGATACTGATACTGATACTGATACTGATACTGAAGCTGATACTGAAGCTGATACTGAAGCTACTACAACTGAAACTAAAACTGAAGCTGATACGACTACAGCTGATACAACTACAGCTGATGCACATTCTCCACAACTCATGTCGGGCAATGTTCTCGTGGAATTGTCTAACTCCGCAGTCGAATCAGGCAAAACCATTACTTTAGTGCCAACAATCACCCCATCGACAGACATCACTTCTTGGGAAAGTGACAATGAAGCTGTCGCTACGGTCGATCAAAATGGTGTGGTCAAAGGAGTTTCTTCGGGTATGGCAACGATTACTGTAAACGTTGGCGGAGTGTCTGATTCTGCAACTGTCAAAGTCGTGAATGCATTTCCCGAAGCAGCAACGGAAACGACTGTGACTGTCCTTGCACAAAAAGAAAATCAGTTCATATACGCTGAAAAAGAATTGACTGTCGAAAAAGGCTTGGCGGCAAGTTACGGTCTTGACGATGGGACACCGAATTTTGACCACAACGGACTGGAAATCGACTCACCGACCATTCTTGATGCGTTGGTGGCAGCCCATATTGAGTTGTATGGTGATATCGGAAATTCCATAGAATATGACGGTTGGTTGTCGAAAGTATTCGGTGAAGAATATCCCAGTGTCGGCATATTGCAAAATCATGGGTTCGCTGATGATGGTGTTTTGATTGGCGGTGACTTCGGTGATTTTGCTACTGTATATTCTTTTTCTGATGCCCGTGTGGAGGACAATGACTTCATTTCTCTATTTTTCTATCAAGATTTGGAGTGGTGGGGAGATGAATACACGTATTTCGATGATATTTCTTTGACAGTGGAGGCGGAAGAAGAATTTGCTTTGCAACTCACAAAAAGTACGTGGTACGGAGCAAGTGCGTATGAGGGGGCAAAAATTGGTTTGGTCGATGCCAACGGAGAAATTACCGCACTAGAAAATACCACGACAGACAGCAACGGCGATGTCACACTTTCTTTTGATGATGAGGGTATATATTATATTTCTGCATTGCCCTCAGATGGTGCGTATACACCGATTGCCTCCCCTTGGTGTGAAGTCATTGTCGGTGAAGCAGAAGTCGATTTGGCAAAAACACCTCTCGTGAAAATTGATTTGCCTGACACCTTGCCAACTGGATTTGAGCATTTGTCAACAGAGCAACAAGTCAAAAAAGTCGAAGTCAAAGTCAATAATGAATGGATTGAAATTCCAGAAGAGGGCAAACATCTACCTTACCAAGACGCTACTGGAAGTCGCATAAATTATGAATATCGTTGTTTCAATCAAGATGGTGAAATCATCACCTCGGGCGATACATTCCAATTAACTGCACCGATTGTATCACCATCAGTTCAGATGGATACAGAGCAAACGGTTTCATTTTACTATTTGCAACTGTCAACAAATGAGGACTGGGAAGCCGATGTCGATTATACGATCGAACTAGGCGATGGCATTGTCGGTATGGCAGATGGAGAGTCGTATATCTATGTGTTGGACGGCGGGAATATTTCGCCTGTCACGATTGTACCATCAGATGGATACCGTGCTGTCGGCTATGTCGATACGACAATGGGGAGTGAACTCAGCGGAATCAATGAAGATACATTGTTCGTCAAAAATACGACGAACGACAGAAAATATAGTGTGCCTTGCAAAATTCCAGTGATCAGTGCTTACGATTTATTCTACATTCCAACAGGGGCAGATTTGTTCGTTGGGCAGTTTGAAAGCAAAGCATATTTGCCACATATTGATTTGCAAAATTTGATTTTTGATGGAGAGACAGTAGACAATGGCGACGGCACAGAAACTGTGGCATATGATTTGACCAACGATGGCAAAACGCAATATTTTTATATCTTATCACAAAATGGAAACATGACACATGCAAATTTACTAAATGCTACTGAGGGTAATATGGTTGTTGATTTGACAGAGGTGTTCGGTGACGAAACAGAAACGACAATCGACCGCACATTGCCCAATCATGAAGCCAATATTTTACTCAATGTGCCTGAAACGGGACAGCTCGATTTGACAGTGGGAGCAACAAAACAACTCGTGCCAATGCGTACGACACAAGCATCTATGGATTATACGAATCCTGAATTTTTCAGCCCGAAATTCACGTATGAAATCACGAATTTAGACGGCACACCAATCACAATTTCAGAGGATGGATTGATTATGGCAACAGGAGTGGGTACGGCAATTGTGACGGTGATTTACGATTCTTTGTATGCTTTTGGCAGTATGCATAGTGCCATTTATCCAGAAAATACAGGTGCATTTGTGGTGCGTGTTGGGGCGGATCATACAGTCGAAACAGGTATTTTAGCTGATGCAGAATTCGATGTACTTTATTATGTAGAAAGTGATGCAAGTCAAAGTACATCTTTCACGTTTACACCAGAAACTGGTAGTACAGTGACCGTTGCCAATCCAAAAATCGGTGAGCAAAAAGCGGTCTATTCTGATTTTGATGGAGCGGTGAGCGTTGCAGGAAATAATGCAGTCACTGTCACTTTGACAGAGGGCAGAAATATCATTGCTGTCGAAAAAAATGGTGTCACCTCGTATCGAGTGGTGCAAGCAAAACCGATTTCCATTGAAATGGTAGGGGCAGATGGCGAATCACTCGACACAAACAATATGGCAACCAAAGGCGAAGAAGTGACCGTGACCCTCAAAGGACTTTCTGAACCGGCATCAAAACTAGTGCGAATCTATAATTTTAGAAGTGGCCTTCGCTACACTGGGGAAGATGGAGTGTTGTATGGCAGAGGGCAAAATCCGAATGGAGCAGTCATTGGCGATCCGAATTTCTTGACTTTGGGGTCGACTTTTACGATGACCATTCCAAGCAATTGGAGCAAATCGACTTTTTCATTTTCCGATGGTGACATTGGGGTGCATGGCTACGGTCGTACACTCGGTACACATCGAGAGATCTTACCAACGGCAACGGGACTCGACACTTTTTTTGCGAGTACACAAGAAGCGTATTTCGGAGAATTGCCTGACATTGTGATTCCTGTTGACTACTTATCTGCATATGTGCCTGTCACAGGCATCAGCTTGAGTGAAAATGCAGTCACTTTATTTGAACGTGGCGTGCATACACTGACAGCGACAGTGACACCGAGCAATGCAACAAATCAATCTGTGAGTTGGTCAAGTAGCAATTCTGCTGTCGCAACCGTCAATTCTTTTGGGGAAATTACAGCCGTTTCTGTGGGGACAGCAGAAATTTCAGCTACAGTCAGTGGCAAAACAGCGATTTGTACCGTGACAGTCACCGCAAAAGACGTGCCAACACCAGACGACAATCAAGTCGTTTGTGCAATTGATACGTTAGCGATCGATGGCGGAGCGTATCTCGTTTCTCCTGAAATTTTCGAGTTGCAAGACGGCGATACCGTTTGGACAATGATGCAAAGGGTACTCGTTCAAAAAAATATTCCTTATAAAACGACTGGTTCAGCAGAAAATAAAACACTTTATATAGTAGAAATTGATGGTATTGCAGAATTTCAACATGGAGCTGGATCGGGTTGGATGTACTGTGTCAACGGTGTATTCCCTGAAATTTCAATTAGTGCATATCCATTGCAAAGTGGCGATATTGTCGAATTGCGTTACACCAAAAATCTTGGCGAGGACGTCAAAGACGATACCATCGGCGGTAGTGCAACGAATAACAATTCGTATGGCAGTAGCACCACGGCAACGATTGCCCCAACGACAATTGAGGGGACAACAGCGAGTGTATCCGTTGCACTTTCATCGAATGTCGATCGCTTTGGCACTATGACGGTTGCAATTGATAGCGAAACATTAACGACTGCCTCGGAGCAATTGCAAAATGCAAAAGCAGATGATGGAGAATCATCTCTTGAAAAAATCTTGTATCTACAAGCAGAAACAGAAGCAAAAATAGGTGCAGTATCTGTGGAGTTGCCACAAGAAATGTTGCATACTTTGGCGGAGTCACTCGATTTTCTAGTACTAGATTTGCCAATTGCAGAGTTAAAAATTGATGGGGCAACACTGGGAACGATGGCAAACGAAAGCAATGCCAATGACGAAGTGAAAATCGTTGTGGAGCAAACAGAAATGGTAGATTTCATAACAGAGGAAGTCAAAGAAATGATTTTTTCGGAATTTGTATTTTCGTTTGATATTTTCGTTGGCACAAAAAAAATTGAACAATTCGATGGAATGATTGGCATTACTGTGCCATGTGCGATAGCGGTAGAAAATCCTGAGTTGGTGACGATGTATTACCTCGCAGACAATGGCGAAGCGGAAGAAATGGACGTTGCGATTTACTACAGCGAAGCAGAAACAATGTATTTTGAAACCACACATTTTTCTAGTTTTGCAATTGGTCAAAAAATGCTCGCAACAGCAAATGCAGAAATGACGAACCAAACAAATGAAAATCCGTTTACTGATGTAGAACCAACAAATTGGTTTTACGATTCTGTCGTGTATGTTGTTGACAAACGTATTTTTTATGGTATGAGTGCAACAGAATTTGCTCCAGAAAAAACAATGACTCGTGGTATGATGATGGCGGTGTTGCATCGCATGAGCGGTGACACATCATATACTGGCGGAGCGGTTTGGTATAGCGATGCCCTTGCTTGGGCAAAAGACACAGGCATTTCAGATGGCACTGCTCCTGAAAAAGAAATCACAAGAGAAGAACTCGTTGCGATGTTGTATCGCTATGCGGAATCTACTGAAATGGAAATGAACACAGTAGAAAATAGTGGAATTACAGGATTTGTCGACCATAGAGAAATTGCAGATTATGCGTTTTATGCAATGGAATGGGCAGTCAGTGAAGGCATTGTGTCAGGGACACCAGATTCATATTTGAAGCCAAAAGACGTGGCAACAAGAGCCGAAGTGGCAAGCTTATTGCAACATTTTTTAGAAAAATAAAGTAAAGGCAACCTCCGAAAACCTCTAGCACCAATCTTTCCGGCTAATTATTCCCGTCATAATCCCCAAAAAGCCTCGATGATATTTCCGATATCACCTACGTTTTTTGTGAACTATGACGAAAAAATTATCCCTTGAAGCCTAGCTTACGAAAATCTTGGCACTTAGGTTTCCGGAGGTCGCCTAAACACAAAGGAGAAAAAATGAAATCATTTATGAGAAATACAATCAGAAAAATGAATCGAATCGGCATTGTTGCAATTGGATGTTGTCTCAGTTTTCAAACCGTTGTTTTTGCGTTTTCAGCAGAAGAAATTGCAGAACTCAACCAAGCAGTGACTGATTTGGGGGCGGTGATTTTGGAAGTCGTACCACAACCGAAAATAGATTCTGTTGGCGGAGAATGGGCAGTCATTGGTCTTGCTCGTAGCGAGGAAGCAGTGCCTGAAACGTACTGGAATGCGTATTACAAAACCGTTTCTGACACTGTATCTGCTCAAAAAGGCATATTGCACGACAAAAAATATAGTGAGTATTCTCGAGTGGCTCTCGCTTTGACTGCCCTCGGGAAAAATCCATCTGATGTGGGGGGTTATGATTTGCTTTTGCCACTAGGCGACTATGAAGCGACCATTTGGCAAGGCATGAACGGTCCAATTTGGGCATTGATTGCCTTAGATTCAGGGGCATATGAAATCCCTGAAAATGATGAGGCAACAACACAAGCGACGAGAGAATTGTATCTTGAAAGAATACTCGATTGCCAATTGTCGGACGGTGGTTGGAGTTTGTTGGGTGGTACGGAATTGCAATCAGAAAATGAACTGTCCGATCCTGATTTGACAGGAATGGCATTGCAAGCTTTGGCAAATTATAAAACGAATGCAGATGTAAAATCGGCTTTGGACAAAGCAGTTGCTTTTCTGTCGACGGCACAAAATGATGACGGCGGATTTTCAGGAGCAGATAGCGTGGAAAGTTGTGTGCAAGTCATGGTTGGGTTGTTGGCGATGGACATTTCTTTGGAAGATAGCCGTTTTGTAAAAAATGGCAATACGACACTCGATTATTTGCTTTCGCATTACGTGGAAAATCAAGGGTTTCTCCATACGAAAACAGACCAAACAGTCGATTTGATGTCGACAGAACAAGGATTTTATGGGCTAGTGGCACTGCAACGAAATTTGCAAAACAAAACGCACCTCTACGATATGAGCGATGTCAAAATCGTAGAAACGACAACGGATAGTGAAAATTTCGGCTTGCCAAATGTACATGCGGACGTCAAAAAAATGGAAGTGCAATCGCAAAATACAACGTATCCAGACATTGCAATTGATAGAAATCGATCGGCGATTGAAACTTTGGCAAATCGTGGCATTATCAAAGGCAATGCCGACGGCAATTTTTACCCCAACAATACGATGACACGGGCAGAATTTGCCACACTCATTGTCAATGCGTTGGGACTCACACCAACAACGGTTGAAAAATTTAGTGATGTCAAAAGTAGTGACTGGTTTGCTCCCTATGTAGGAACGGCGGTCAATTATGGAATCGTCAGCGGTACTTCTGCAACGACATTTGCTCCGCAAGGCACAATCACAAAACAAGAAGCGGCGGCAATGGTATCGAGGGCAGCTCTTCTTTGCGGACACGACACGACGTTTTCTGAAAAAGCAGTGCAAGATGTGTTGGCAGGATTTCTGGATTACAAAACGGTCAGTGCATGGGCTGGTGAAAGCCTTGCTTTTTGCTATGATATCGGCATTCTCGATGATGGAGCGATGGACATTGAACCAACAAAAAATTTGACGAGAAGTGAAATTTCTGCTATGGTAAAAGAAATGCTTGCGGTATCTGATTTGCTTTAAGGAGAGAAAATTTTATGTGGCTTAGACAAAATAAAATGAAACTGGTCGGTGTATTTTTGATTCTTGTGGTCGGCATTGTGGCTTTTTTCCATGAAGGGGACGTGTCGAGCGGAGAAGAGATTTTGGCTGAAGCAGTAAAAACTGAAGTAGTAGAAGCTGAAGTAGTGGAAGCTGATGCAGTAGAAGCTGGAGCAGTGGAAACTGAAACAGTCGAAGTGCCACAAGAAAAAGTGGAAACAGCCGACGTTTCAGAAGCAGTTTTGACAGCAACATTGTCTGTGCGATGTGACGAAATCCTAGAAAATTTAGACAAACTCGACGAGAACAAGAGAGGAATTGTGCCAGATGATGGTGTCATTTTCCCAACAACGGAAGTGGAATTTTACGAGGGCGAAACGGTGTTTCATGTCTTGCTACGAGAAATGAAGCGGAATAAAATCCACATGGAATATACGAATACACCGATTTACAATTCCGCATATATCGAGGGGATTGGCAATTTATATGAGTTTGACTGTGGGCCATTGTCGGGGTGGCTTTATAGTGTGAATGAGTGGTTTCCGAATTACGGGGTGAGTGGGTATGTGTTGGCGGACGGCGATGTGATTTCTTTGGTATATACGTGCGAGGGTGGCGGAAATATGTAAGGTTGTTGGATCTGTCGGAATGAGACGTAGGGGCGACCTTTGGTCGCCCGTTTTGGGGTGAAGGATTCGCTCTGTAGGGGTGGGCGACTGCAAATCGCCTCTACGCATGACCCCAACCAATGCGACAACTTCTTTGCGTTCTTGCCACTCAACTACATTTTCTGGAGGTGAAATCATGAAAAACGGCTTTGCAACGTACCACCCTGTGGTCAATTTTGTATATTTTGCCCTCGTTTTATTCTGTGCCATGTTTTTTATGAATCCCATCGGACTTTGTATTTCGTTTTGCTCTGCGACTATGTATGCCATTTTGTTGCACGGGAAAAAACTTGTACTTCAACGGTTTTTCTACTTAATTCCGATGGTGCTATTGGCGATTTTGGTAAATATTTTATTCAACCACCAAGGCAATACAATTTTGTGGTACTTCCCATCGGGAAATCCCTTGACACTAGAAAGTATTTGTTATGCAATTGCGTCGGGGACGATGCTCATTTCCGTTGTGCTTTGGTTTTACTCCTTTCATACCATCATGACGACAGACAAATTCATTTATTTATTTGGGCGAGTGATTCCATCATTGTCACTCGTGCTGTCGATGACATTACGACTTTTGCCAAAATGCAAAAAGCAGTACCAAACCATCTACGAAGGACAGCAAATGCTTGGGCGAACGCTCACAAAAGCCAGTTTCATTTCTCGAATCAAACTGGCGACGACGATGATGTCAATTCTCGTTACGTGGGCTTTGGAAAATGGCGTGGAAACGGCTGACAGCATGAAAAGCCGAGGGTATGGCTTATCTGGGCGGACGGCTTTTTCGATTTTTCGATGGGAAAAGCGAGATCGCCAGATGATGATGCATCTTTGTTGTTGCGGAGCGTATATTTTTTGTGGCTACGTTGCCCGTGTGTTTGAATTTCACTACTACCCAACGATGCAATTCAGCCAATTTTCTGTAATACATTTTACTTTTCAAGCCGTTTATTTTGTGCTGTGTGCGACACCGCTAATCATTTTTTACCTAGAGGAGGGAGAACGTTGGAAAATCATAATGAAGAAGTATTTCGCATAGATGATTTGACTTTTTTTTATCCGAATCAAGAAAATCCAACGCTTAGAAATATTTCTTTGACGGTTGAAAAAGGTGATTTTGTCGTGTTGTGTGGGGCATCTGGTTCGGGGAAATCGACTTTGCTTCGCCACTTAAAAACAGTACTCACACCGCATGGACATCGAAAAGGTGAGATTTATTTTTGTGGAAAACCATTGACTGCAATATCAGAAAGAGTGCAAAGTCAGTCTATAGGGTTTGTGGGACAGTCGCCCGACAATCAAATTGTGACCGATAAAGTGTGGCATGAGCTTGCCTTTGGCTTAGAAAGTTTGGGATTTGATACAGAGATAATCCGCAAAAGAGTGGCGGAGATTGCCTCTTTTTTTGGTATGCAGACATGGTTTCATAAAGACGTTGCGACACTTTCAGGCGGACAAAAACAGCTACTCAATTTGGCTTCAGTGATGGCAATGCAAGTTGATGTGCTAATACTCGATGAGCCAACGAGCCAACTCGATCCAATTGCTGGGGCGGAGTTGATTGGTATGCTTGGGAAAGTCAATCGAGAATTTGGCACGACAATTTTTATGACCGAGCATAGACTCGAGGAAGTCTTTCCTGTGGCGAGCAAAGTGGCTGTGATGGATTCTTCGGAATTGCTTTTTGTCGATACACCGAAAAAAGTAGCGGAGTCTTTGCAAGGAAAAAATCATGGCATGTTTCTTTCGATGCCGACACCGATGCGAGTTTGGGGGAGTGTCGAATCGAATTTGCCTTGTCCACTGACAGTCAGCGAGGGGCGAAACTGGCTTCATACATTCGCAGAGAACACACCGCTTTTCAAATTGCCTGAAGAAAATCTGAAAATCCGAAATGAAGCAGTTGCAATTGCTGTCGAGGAAGTGTCCTTTCGCTATGCAGAAAGTGAAATGGATATCGTCAAAAATCTGAAATTGTCCATCAAAAAAGGGGAGTTTTTTGCGATTTTAGGAGGCAATGGCACAGGAAAAACGACTGCCTTAAAATTGATTTTGGGACTTGCAAAACCGAATCGAGGGACAGTCAAAATTACAGGAACGATTGCCATGTTGCCACAAAATCCACAAGCGTTATTCGTCAAAAAAACGGTCAAAGAAGATTTGCTTGAAGTGTTTTCAGAGAGGAAAATGACAGAAGAAGATGAAGTGTATATGGCGGAAATGATTGCTTGTTGTCGCATAGAAAAACTGCTTTCGCACCACCCGTATGACACGTCAGGAGGGGAGCAACAGCGAATTGCACTTTGCAAAGTATTGCTGCGACGTCCCGATGTTTTACTACTCGATGAGCCGACAAAAGGTTTGGATGCCGAGTTTAAGTTAGCATTTGCAGAAATTTTACAGGAACTGCTCAAAAAAAATGTGACGGTCTGCATGGTCAGTCATGACATTGAATTTTGTGCAAACCACACCACACGTTGTGCTTTGTTTTTCGATGGGGGCATCGTTGCAGAAGATACACCACGGCAGTTTTTTTCTGGGAATCGCTTTTACACGACTGCGGCAAATCGCATGGGGCGAGAGCTGATTGCGGAGGTTGTGACAGCTGAGGAGCTGATTTTGGCTTGCGGTGGAACTACTACAGCTACTGAAACTGCTACTGCTGAAATTACAGCTACTGCTACTACAACTGCAACTGCTCCTACTGAAACTACTACTGCCCCACCCCCTCTCCATAGAAAAATCATCGGGGGTGTCGCTCTCTTCCTCGCTCTCATACTCATGGTGCAAATGCTTGGCAATACCGACTTGACGGCTCTTGTCGATCCGCAAGGCATTTCCCAACTTGGGCAATCACAGTGGCGACAATCACTCCTTTTTGTGGCAATGCTCGTCATTTTTACCGTTGCCATGCACCAAAAATCAGAGGCAAAAATTTCACCTATTTTTGTGGAAAAAGAAGAAAAGAAGTTGCAACTACGGACGAAAATCACAGGTCTTAGCGTGCTTTTACTGATGCCGTTGACACTCTTTTTGGGTGTTGGTGTATTTGGTGGCACAAAGTATTATTTCGTGGCATTTTTACTCATAATCGAAGCAATGTTTCCATTTTTTATTGTATTTGAAGGACGAAAACCACAAGCTCGAGAATTGGTGTTGATCGCCGTTTTGTGTGCGATGGCAGTTGCTGGGCGAATGGCTTTTTTCATGTTGCCACAAATCAAACCAGTGATGGCAATTGCCATTATTTCAGGGGTGGTCTTTGGCGGAGAAGTGGGTTTTTTCGTAGGGGCGATGTCGATGCTCGTGTCAAATATCGTATTTTCACAAGGACCTTGGACACCGTGGCAAATGTTTGCGATGGGGAGTATTGGATTTTTGGCAGGACTCGTATTCAAAAAAGGGGGACTGCAACGGACGAAACTTTTGATTGCCACATTTGGTGCAATTGCAGCCATTGTCATCTATGGCGGAATCATGAATCCGTCACAACTTCTACTGTATGCGGAGGAGTTGTCTTGGGAGCTTTTGCTGATGTATTACATCACTGGATTGCCAATTGATATCGTGCATAGTATCGGTACATTTTTATTTTTATGGTACGGTGCAGAACCATTGATTGAAAAACTCGAAAGGGTGAAAGAAAAATATGGTCTGTTGTAAAACGATCATCTTCTAAATTTTTGAGTTTACCGAAATTGTTTCGGTGTGAGACCAGTGTATTTTTTGAATACTTTCGTAAAATATCCTTGATCCTCAAAACCGACAGCCGAAGCAATATGTATGACCGATTGTGTGGTGTGGGCAAGGAGTTTTTTGCTTTCCTCAACCCGAACTGCATTTAAATGTTCCTTGAAAGACGTACCTGTACTTTCTTTGAATAAAGTAGAAAAATAAGACGCATTCAGTCCGACGTGGTTTGCCACTTCTTCCAAAGAAAGACGCTCTGCGTAATGCGTGCTGATGTAGTTGGCGGCTTTTTGAATGACTTCTTGTTGCTTGCCTGAATCTTGTGCTTTGACTGAAATACTGCGGCTAAACGCTTCGATGGCATATTCTAATTTGATGGCGAGATCTTCAGAATTTTTCATTTTCAGTATGGATTCTAAAAAATCATGATTGAGATTGAAGGCAATCGAAGATGGTGCACCGCCTTCTATGGCAGCACGAGAAAATAAAGAACACAACTCGATGGAGCGTATTTTTAGGGCTTCTAAATTTTTGCCTTCGTCATATAAAATATACCCCAACAAATCATTTAAAATATCTTTTGCTTCTTTGATGGCACCCATTTTGATTTTTGAAATGAGTGCTTGTTCTTTTTTGTAGGGGTATGTATTTTGGGAAGTTCCGCCCGAACGTTTGTACATTTGTATCGACTCATTGATTTTTGATTGTTGCAATCCCTTGATGTGATTGATCATGAATTCCTCGTTGTGTTCGCCGAGCAAAGGGTTCAGCAAATAATCAAGCAAACGGCTAATTTGTTGGATTTTTTGCGGAGTGACAACAGCAATTTCTTGCAACAAATCATATAATTCAAGTAAATCAATTGCTTGAACGGAAAATGTATTTAGAAGCTCTGAAATCAAGGTGGAGTCAGGAGGCACCATCAAAAATGGCCCAATCAAAACAGAACCCACAAGCGACGTTTCGTTCAAAAGAGGAAATACAATGTGATTCAAATTTCCAGGACAAGGAAATACATACGATTCACCAAGCAAAATGGCACGCTCACTGGCTTTGCAATGCACCTGTTTACACGATTTTTCAGGAGGCAGAAAGTGTGAAAATTTATGACAAAATTCACTGTCATCACCTCTTCCCAAAAGGAGTTCGCCCGATGCATCTATGACTTGTATAGGCAATTCGATGCAACTATGCAACGCCGTTAAAATATTTTCTAATTTTTCTTTTTCGATTAAGGTAAATAGCGATACGTTCGACATGGAATTTCCTCCTTGGTGAGTCTATATTTCTTCTAATGATTCATAGTATACCATTTTTTTAGAGAAAAGTAAACTGATTGCAAAACAAAATCAAAAAAGAAACCTGTCTGAAGTAAGCAGATTTCTTTTTACCTGTGTAATATTTCTAAAATTCAATTCCCAGCCTTGCTTGCAGTCCTTGGTCATATGGGTGCTTGATGCTTTTGATATCTGAAATATAATTAGCAATCTCACATAATTCTTCAGAAGGATCCCTTCCTGTTGTGACAACTTCGCAGTATTCTTTCATTTTGCGAAGTGTTTCGATGACATATTCTTTGTCGAAAAAGCCTAGATTGTACGTGGATATGATTTCATCGAAAACAATCATGTCACTTTCCTTTGCAAGCTGAGAGGCTTGTTCAAAGAGTTCCAAATAACATGTTTTTGCCAAAGATTTTTGCTCTTCGGTCATATCAAATATCATAGGAAAAGCCGTGTCACTTTTTAGATACGTCAAATTTTCAAACGTTTGAAGGGCTTCGACCTCTCCGCTCGTTCCATTTTTGAAAAACTGGCAAAAGACAACTTTTTTGCCACAGCCCAATGCCCGCAATGCCAAGCCGATAGATGCTGTGGTTTTCCCTTTTCCGTCTCCTGCGTAGATGTGTAAACAATTCATTGAAATCTCCTTTTGTAGTTTGTCATAGTTCATTGCTATTTTAAAAAATTAATATTTCCGCAATTTGTCGTATATTTTATTATATCATTATTTTTTATCGAGAAGTTCCAAAAATCTTGATAATCAAACGATACAAGAATTTTTTAAGAAATACCACCGTTTGGTTTGGTTGATATGATACAAAATTGCAAAATAGTAATTATTTTGGATAAAATTTGATAAAGGAAGAACACCTTTTTGCTATTAGATATGGGGGAAAGAGGTACAATTTAAAGAATTATTGACTCTTTAATCAACATATAGAATGTTCAAGTACATATTTATTATACTAGCATGTTTTATTATTGTCAATAATAAAATGAAATAATATTGATTTTTTATAAAATATATTTTATTTGTATTTTTTTGTGATTTGAGTAATTTCTTTAGGTCATAACAATTTTAATATTTATGTACTTGATTTTGTGCGAAAAAAAGTAAAGAAAATGGTGAAATCATACTTTGGGATGATTGTAATATCTTTTTAAAAGGTGTATACTAACAACAAGTAAATTATCAACCACCAACAAAAAGGAGAGAAAAATTATGGATATCAATAATTTAATGGACAATGACAACATACGTGTCGTAGAACAACAAGGTAACATCAGTGTATTGGAATACATCAAGGATTTATCTTGTCCGCTGGAACACGCAGTGCTTTACCACTACGCTTCTTTGATGAATATCAGAAGACGTCAAACACTTCTCGAATTGAAAAATGATTCTTATGTTTTAAGTGCAGGTGCAATGCAATGGATGGCGGGCAATATCCAAATGGAAAGCGATGTCAAAGGCGTTGGCGACTTCATGGGGAAAGCCCTAAAAGGTCTTGTGACAGGTGAAGCCCCATCAAAACCAATCTACAAAGGAGAAGGCTATTTGATGCTTGAACCTACATACAAACATTTGTTGATTGAAGAGGTGAGTAACTGGGATGGCGGACTCGTAATGGAAGACGGTATGTTTTTGGCGTGCCAAGGCAGTTTGCACCATACTGTTGTGAAACGTGACAATATGTCTTCTGTTTTTGCAGGTGAAGGACTATTCAATATGGCACTTTCTGGAAAAGGTTTGGCTGTTTTGGAAAGCAATGTACCTCGTTCTGAATTGATTGAGGTCGTACTAGATAATGAAGAAATTAAAATTGACGGTAGCTATGCAATTTGTTGGTCAAATTCCTTGAAATTGACAGTGGAAACTTCGACAAAAGGCTTGATCAATTCCGCAGTTTCGGGCGAGGGATTTGTCAATGTATACCGTGGTACTGGACGAATTTTAATGGCACCACTACAATAAATATGAACCTGGCATCAAAGGGGGCAACAAGAAATGAAAAGGAAAACAATCATAACAAAAATAAGTGCAACTGCCTTGGCAAGTATTTTAGCGTCAGCACCATTGTCGGCATTTGCACAAACACCTACGTATTATAAAGGGACAAAGGATCTCACAATCACGCTCTCTGGAGGAAACATTGAAGAAAATCTCTATTTTTATGCAACAGAGACAGCCGGTTTGATTGTACAAGAAGGCACTGGCTATAGTGAAAATAAAATCAGTGATGGTTTCAAATTCAATGGTGCAAAATTGGATTTGCAAGCACCAGTCGACGGTGCGATGACGGTGGAAGAGGCAACGACAGTTGATATTGCAAAAGCGACTGATGTGACGGTAGAAAAAGCGACTGATGTGAAAATCGACGAAGCTGAAGTGATAGCAGTGACGAGTGCGGAGGCTTTGACCGTTGGAGAGGCTACCTCTGTGGTAGCGGGAACGGTTGACGACTCCACTGGAAAGGTGACTTCTTCCGTGGCATCAGTGACAATTACTGGAGCAATTGCTGCTGGTGTTGCAGTCAACGGTGCAACGACAGTAGAAGTCGGAGAAGCGGCGACAATTGCAGAGCCAATCACTGGAAGTGTGGAAACAATCGTTGTCAATACGACCGCAGATGGTGATGTCAAAATCGCTGCGACTGCAACTGCAGTTGAGGTCAATACTGCTGATGCGACAGTGGAAATTGGCGGTACAGTCGGGTCAGTGACTACAACTGTGGCAGATGCGACAGTGGCAGTTGCTGACGGTGCAGTAATCGCTGAAATTGTAGCTGAACAAGATGTGAAAATTGAAGATGTAACTACTAGTAGTGGTGCGGTTGTTGGCACAGTCGTTGCGGGTGAGGATTGCACCTCTGTCGATACGGAAGCGAATATCACAACGGTAGTGACAGGTTCTAACGTTGCAGTTACAGGGACAGGTGCAGTTTCAGGTGTCCACCTCACAGGAACAGCGGAGGTGACTGTGGCAACGTCAAGCGAAGAATTCAAAGTGACAGCTGAGCCGGACACGGGTGTTGACACTGCAACTTCAACAGTAATAGTTGGTGATGGCGAAACAATCACTGGTGATGCAATCAAAGCTGTATACTCCGCTCCAACGCTTGCTCAAAAAAGTGTAGAAATTCTCTTTGGCGAATCGGCGACAATCACTGTCAGTAGCCTTTCGGGAACTGTATATATGATCAATACAGCCGATATGGGAGCTGATGATATCGTAACAATAGATGAAAGAGATGTAGCGAACAAAACAATCACTCTACATGCAGAAGCAGTAAAAATTGGTGAAAAGGGCGGTTCAGTGACTTTCGGTTCTGGGGAAAATGAATACCCAGAAGGTGAGTATGCATTCATCGTGGCACAAAGTGATTTGACTGTAGGTACTCCTGTTTCTTGGAATGGGGCAACAGAATCTGAAATTGTGGCAGTCCAAGTGACAGAGCTTGATGCAGATTTCACTGCATTTACTCCTGTAGTAGAAATGGCAAACTCAATTATTTTAGATCAAACAGATGCACCAACGGATGAGCCTTGTTACGATGTGACGAAATATGCAACGTTCAAAGCGGCATACGATGCGTTGGCATCGCAATATTACGATACTGAAAAAGGCGAATACACCTTCAAAACGCAAACTGAAATTGATGCGGCAACGACAGAATTGGCTGCAATTGTGAAGATGGTTGGTATCGCACTCGATCGGGCGAAACTTGAAATTGCTGTCGGTGATGTGATAGAAAATAATGATGCGGAGGAATTTGCAGCTGCGGATTTCGCAACGTATAAAGATGCAATTGCAGAAGCGGCAAAAATGCCTGAAACGACACAAGCTGAAATTGATGCGAAAACAAAGGCATATACAGATGCACTTACAGCGTTGACAGGCGAAGGTAACACCGAAGATGAAGAAGAAGAACAAACACCAGCGTTTACTGTGAGTCTTGGTACATCATGGCTTGATAATGCAGAGGGTGGAGATGTCAGTACCCTATCTCAATTTGAATCCATTGCACTCGTTGGTGCAAATGCAGATGGAGAAGCAGGTGCAGATGATTCGGTACAAATTGAATTTGTGATAAAACCAGAGGTAGAAGTTGGCACTGGCGTAATCCTTGCTATGCAGTATGCAATTACTGATGGCACTCCGCTCGAACAAGAGGATTTGACTGCGGAAAATCTAAAAAATCTCTTCGTATCATCAGCTGATGGTGATTTGAGATTGTTCACAACGCCAACGATTGATCTAAGTGGTGTTGAGGAAAATGTGACAATCGAAATTTTAGCAGCAGAAATTACACCAGTTTCAGGGTTGCAAAGTGTGGCAAAATACGTGGCTAGCAATCTGATTGGTGCGGAGAACGCTTGGGATACGCATTACGGTGTGGATTTGAGCGAAACTACATTTGTCGCATTACAAGAAGAACTCGGAGCTTATATTGATAGTTGTACAGATGCAAATGAATTGTATACACTGATGGAACGCTTGGCAATGAGTCAATTCGGTGGCAACGGTGACGTTCCTGTGGACTTTGCATTCACATATACAGATGCAGCGAGTGGCGATGATGTTGATGTGGCAATTCAGTTTACAGAAGGCAAAATCCCAACATATGAATTGACATACGAAACGCTAAATGCTGGTGGTGAATTGTCAGTCGTTGCTGTGGAAATCGGTAGTGGTGATGGTGCTTTCAACGGAACGAGTGAGGGTTATGCCGATATTCTCGCACGTGGTCAATTTCCAGAAGGTGCAATTCTCACAGTGCAATATGCAAATGATGAGTTGACCCTTAACAACTACGTTGAACTGGACGGCGAAGTGATGGTTGACGACGACGATTGTCTTCACACTTTGGATAATATCATAATGCCTGCAGGCGGTTTGACGTACGCTGCAGATGCAGTGAAGATTTGCGAAAAAGTGATTCTGGAATACTGTGACGAGGGAAACGAGAATGCATTCAAACCGTTGTCAGAGGGAGGATTGCAGGACGGATGCCTCGTGATTGCTTCATCTTTGTTTGCAAATTATATGGGCAAGAGAATGAGGTATGAGAACGACCCTGTCGAGAATGGAATTACGGTGGAATGGTTTGTGGCTGGGAAAGAACACGTAAACGAAAATAACGAGCTGTATAGGTATGGGGATTATCCAACTATGTGTTACATTCATAGTAGTACTGAATATGTTACACAAGAAATCACTCTCATTGTAACACCTACAGGCAGAAAGCCTATTGAACTAGAAGTTGGCACAGTCGCTGATTATGGTGCCGGAGATCCGAATGAGGATGACAGAATACCAGGCAGCGATTTTGGTTAATTCAAACTGTCACACAGTGCAATTGAGTACCAAGGAAGTATGCCATTGAAAACAGAAAAACCGTATGGCAGACTTTCCAGAACTTTATCTTTATGACTTTTAATTTGGAAAGGAGGAAACGAAACTATGTTTAAAAAATTATTGGGAGACATTGTGTCTGTGGCATTGGATGCGGCAACATCTGATGAAGAAACAACGTCTACGAACGGAAATGCAAATGGCGAAAGCACACAAGAAACCATCACAAAAACGATTGCTGTTTCGGATGGATATGCGGCGAAAACATATTTGATGCAGAAATACCCGAAATTTCAACTCATTGATTTTGTCGTACCCAAAGGCAAGGGCTTGGTTCATGTGGGCGGAAATCAATTCAACATCACATATTCGCTGAATCATGCAACGGTGGAATTGCCAAACTGCTCTGCAAAAGCTGACAAAAAGAATTTGGAATTGACATACGATACGAGCGACAATGCCCATGAAGAAAAAAAGAAACTCGCTGAAGCGATTTGCTCTTATGTACATATATATACAGAGTATGGCGGTATGTTCTAAGAAGTAAAAATGACGAGGCCTTGTGTTGCTCACCTCTCACATGAGGGGTGAGTCACAAGGCTTTTTTTGAAAAAATAATGATATTTAGTTGATGCAACAATATTGATATTGGAGGGTTGATATGAAAAAACAAATTGCAAAAAAAATGCTTGCTCTCGTTATGGTAGCGGCTGTATTGCCTACAGTTACGCCAACAACAAAAGCACATGCACAAGGAAAAAATGTACTAGAAATGACAGAATTCGACCAACATATGTTTCAATATTTGGGGAATTTGACACCTGCCAAAGCCACAATATTAGAATTGCAAATTGACAATGATTCGATGTATATTGATGGAGAAAAACAATCAGTTGACACAATTTCAGATGCAAAGCCTATGGTGAGAAATGGCCGTACGCTTGCCCCTGTTGTCAGCATTGTGGAGGGGTTGGGCGGAACGCTTTCCTACAAAAATGAAACGAGAGAAGTGACCATTGACTATGAAGATACAGAAATTGTTTTCCATTTGGATGACACAGCAGTGACAACAACGACAGCCGGGAAAACTGTAATCAGCAACCTAGAAGTTGCACCGACGATTGTGGAAGGACGCACCATGCTCCCTGTGTCATATTTGGCGGAAGCGTTGACTTGCTCTGTAGAGTGGGTAGAAGATGAAAATGTAGTGGTCATCAATAATGAGTATGCTACAAAACGTTTACTTGTTTGGGTCAACGAAGGTGATTTGTCCAAATACGAACAAGAAGGTGTGGAAATTTTCCAAAGTGGCGGTGGATTATTTGTGGTACAATGTAGCACGACAAACCAATGCAAAAATTTGTTGGATCAGATGGAAGCAGACCCTGCGATTTTATCAGCGGAAGTGGATTCTGTGGTTTCGCTAGAGTCGTACAAACAAGGCACAAGCTTCTCACGAGCAAAAGCAAGCGAAGAAGCAACGCAAAATAAATCAGGTGTTTCCACGACTGCGAGCAGTAGTAACCATATTTCTTGGGGGAGCGAACGTACTTCTTTGGATTTGATGAACACATATTTGACAGCAAATAATACTGGCGGATCAATCACCGTAGCCGTATTAGATACAGGAGTAGATAGTGACCATCCCTTTCTGAGTGGCCGCCTTTTATCAGGCGGATATAATGTTTTTAATGGTGGCAGTGACACCGAAGATTATGAAGGACATGGCACTTCTGTGTCCGGTGTCATTGTAGACAATACACCAAGTTCTGTGAAAATTTACCCTGTCAAAACCTTAGATGATTCGGGGAGTGGCACTGATTTGGGTATCGTTACTGCCATCAAGCAAGCCGCCGCTCAAAATGTCGATGTAATGAATATGAGTTTGGGTGGAAATGGCCGTTCAACCTCAGTGGAGATTGCCATCAATGCCGCAGTGGCACAAGGCATTGTCGTTGTGGTAGCTGCTGGGAATTATACTATAGACACGTATTATTTTTACCCTGCACATGTAAATGATGCCATTGTGGTATCCTCAGTGAATAGCTCGGATCAACTCTCTTATTTTAGCAATTATGGTAGTACTGTGGATTTGTCTGCCCCTGGGGAAAGCATTTATACTTCTGCAAGAGGTGGGGGCTATACATATATTGATGGCACCTCATTTTCTGCACCATATGTGGCAGCGGCAGCAGCTTGCGTATTGTTGGATAATCCTAGCTTTGCTCCATCACAAGTAGAAACTGTACTACGCAATACAACAGATGACCGTGGAACGAGTGGATATGATCAGTATTATGGACAAGGCATTTTAAATTTTGAACATTACTTAAATGGATACGATGTGCCAACAGTTGATGAACCGACCACAACTCCAACTCCTGATGAACCAACAACGACACCAACTCCTGATGAACCAACTACAACTCCAGACACACCAAACTATGATTGGGATACAGATTGGGATACAGATTTGGACAACAATTATGGAGATATTGAATGGGGTAGCGGTTGGGATTCAAACTTAGAAAATGATACATGGCAATACGACCATTCGTATAGTTACGATTCCGATAGTTGGTCTTATTCTGACAATGGGACATACTATGAATTTGGTGGTAGTTTAGATGATTTCAATTATAGTGTGGGACAAAGACAAAATCTGCCTACGGGAATTATATCGTTGAGAGTGGGCGAAACTTACGATTGTGGCAACACAACAGGGCTACAGGAAACGTATAGTTCTATGGGGGCACAATTTGCCTCAGTCAGTAGCAATGGGATTGTAAAAGCCAATCAGGTTGGCTCTACAATTATCAATATTCATGGAACATGGGGGAGTCATTCCTTCATTGTCCAAGTGGTGTAATATTGAAACTGTAAAATGAATTTTCGTCAGGTTTTGCAACTGTGAAATCTCACCTTTTTAATATCAATATGTAGGGGCGACCGAAAGCCGCCCTTACAGTGATTGATGCAATACACATCATGCAAATCTAAAACATAATTCTTTCAATTCATCAGAACGATAGAATATTTTTTGTGAAATTTCAGCAGAAATCTTATTTGCAGTAAAACTTTCTGTACTGCCATCAGTAAAATGAAGTACGATTTCATCTATGCCGAGTCCTTTTATTTTTTGGAAACGAGTTGGCAATGCGTAAAGTGTGGCGGAAAATTCGCCATTTTCTCCGAACTCACTTTCTGGTATGAACCATTTATCGAAGTGAATTTCTCCGTTTTTGACGAAAATACCGAGTTCACCACGACGCATGATCACCGATTCTTTCACTTGACCTGTCATGCCTGCTTGCTCACTCTGTCCACTAAAAGAACTATGTGAATATGGCTCAACTGGGATTGCATTACATTCCACCGGTGTTTTTCTGTAGATGAAGCCTGACATTAATTTTTTGTATGCCTCGTATACTTTCGTTGCATCTTTACTCGCTTGGCGAGTCGCTTGTACTGTTTCAAGCACGGCAAGGGCAAGCTTTGCATTTTGGTGCCAGTACACACAACCGATGCCCTCGAATTTGTACATGACTTGGCTTCTGCCTGTAAATTCTTTATGTGCAAATAATTTGTCATATTCCAAAAGCAATTTTGCTTTCACATCTTCATTGACTTTCAATTCCTTGCAACGTTCTTCCAACAATTGGCTTGTTACGAGTGCCGAATGGAAGTGCAATGCACCTGTACAATCCTTTTCTGTGATGCCATCAATTTCTTCTGAAACACCCGAAAGGATATTTTTTTCTGCGAATTTCGTTGTCATTTTCACTGGATAGAGTGTATGACATTTTCTATCTGCTTGGTACAATTCTTTTTCCATAGAATCCAACAGACCACACACTGAATCAGCTGAAAGGCTACCTGAACCGATGATTGCCGATTGTCCCTCGAGCATTGCTGTCATAGGAGAAACGGAAAAATCGTCGCCGAGCAAGTTGTAAGTTGCGTAAACCTCATCGGCATTTTTGCTGATGGTATAGTCTACAGCGGAGCTGACACAAGCAAGATATTCTGTGATTTCTACTGTGGAAAGTTCACTTTTTTTCGATAATCCATTTTTGTACATTTCAGTACGATAGTGCGAGAAAATTTGTCCGAGTGTATCGAGGAGGGCTTTTTCATTTCCTACATAATTATGCTCGTACTCACGGTACGCTTGGAACGTTTCGCCAAACCACTCAACGACTGCGGAAGAAACCTCGAAACCGCCCTTTTGTGTGGCAAACAATTCTTGCAAGAAAGAGATATACGCTTTCACATGGTAAACCGTCACCATGGAAAGTCCGATGCCCACGATGGCATTGTTGGCATCATTCCACTCTGGACGTTGCGTATTCATCCAAATACCGCCACCAACTAGCAGATTGCTGAGTTTACTTAAGAGTGGCACGAGCAATTTTTCTGTCAAACAAACGGTGTACACACCATCATCTTTCAAGAGCAATTTCCCATCTGTCCCCATGTTTTCAACGATTTTTTCGATTTTTTCATCACGAGCAAAATCAAACTGAATCGTGTCCTTGCTATCTTTTACAATTTCATCGTACGTATTGAGCAAATACGGTACATTCGCATAACTAAAAATATCCAAAGAGAGCATTTCTTCTAATTTTTTAGGGAAGTGGTTTTGCAATCCTTTGAGCAAACGATGAAGATACACAATTTGATGATCGCCCCAATACCCAAAGCCCGCAAATGGATTTTCAGGTTCTGGTTTTTCCCAATCAATGCCATCTTGGTTGAGTCGATACGGATTGAACCCATCCGCTGTTGTGGCATTTACAAATTTTGCAACCATATTTTCGTAGTACGCTGGGTAAGACAAACCGAGTGCTTCCCAGTTTTGGAAAATGTCTCGCCAGTTGCCTTCGTAACTTGTGATTTTTTCGCCATTTTCATCTTTGACATTGATGTTGAAGCGATTCCATGGACGAGATGGATCGCCATGACGACGTGAAAATGACAGTGGCAAATACTCAAGTGCCAAACGATAGAACGTTGGATCATTTTTGCAAATTTCTTTCAGCTGGAAAATAGTCGTACACTCCTTGATTTTATCAATGGTACATTGTTGATTCAAGGTATTTTTATTTCGTATTTTTAGAAATTTCAAGAAATCTGCGGAGTCAAAATTGTAGACTTTTTCAAATGTCCCACCACGCATCACGTTATACAAAGTATTCAAATAATGGTGAGCAGTGGCAGTCATATCGGCTGTTTCTTGCAATCCATCGGCGGAGGCAACGATATCTTTGAGTTCTTTTGTGCCTTGTGCGAGGTCATCAGTGATTTCTTGGAAGTTGCCTTGTCTCACAAATTTGTGAAGATGCATCAAAGCGGAGTGGTCAAATCCAGAATCGAGTACGAAACGGTATGACAATTCGTCTGTCAAGGCTTTCTTATAATGAAGAAAGTACGCTGATTTTTTGCCGTAACAGTCTGTTGGCAAGGTGTCGAGCGTGTTTTTGCGGAACGCTTGGATTGCTTCTGGTGTCAAGTATACGTCTGCATTGTCTAGCGTATGGAAGGCAACGTTTGCTTTTAGAATTTCAATCGGATTTGGTGTATCGTTGATTTTCGTAGTCAAGGAATACACCGCAAGGCGGTCGCCCAAAAGTTCCGCTGCTTTGTATGCATCGACGAGTGTACTTGAAGTTGCTTGGAGCAGTGCGTCGACACCGTGTGGCAAAATGTTCATCAAACCGTCTAGGACTTCCACCTCTATCGGTATGTCTGTTTGGTTCATGAGTTTTGCAGTTTTAATGAAGCCGAATTTTTCGCTACTTTCATACGTATACGCATAAGCAAGTTGCAAGTCTTCGTTGATTTCTTCTAATATAACGGAGTTTCCGTAGTAAGATTTGTAGATGTTTTGCGTGATTTTGAATTTGTCTCCGCCATTTTGAGAAAATGGTTGCCAAATTTCTCCTTTGGCTTTGATGTATGTACGAGAGCCTGTGTCATAATTTGCGTGCAATCGATCTTCTGTTTCATAAGGAAATAAGTTGAAATCTGCATTTTTTCGTCCAGCGGTCACACCGCCTTTGGAGGACATGAAAATCCAGATATCACTTGCAGAAGCCACTTGTATAAAAAATGGTTTCAGCTCCTCGGCTTTCGTGATTTTGTAGTAAGGGAGACCATCTCGTTGTACGAAATTATTGGTGTTGTTCATAAAATCATCCTTTCTTTTCTTCATTATAATAACTGTGACAAGTTTTTATAAGACGATACATCTTATTTGTTTTTATTGTAGAGGAGACTATATCGCTTTACAAGATACCTTTTTTCGTAAACCGTGTGATAATTTCGTTTTTATACAAATTGCACCGAAATTTGATACCGAAAAAAACACACTCAAAACGAAATATACATAATTGCTATTTAATTGCCAAAGATATACAATGAATTTAACAAAGTGAACAAAGCGAATGAAACATAAGAAAATGCAGTTGACGATTGCACGATTCAACGATTTGTTCCGTCATAATGAACAAAAAAATAGTTAATACAGCAAAATAAATCGAAGTTTTTTGTGCATTATGTTGTAATTGCATTGAAATCAGTGTCGTTATGAAAGATGAGTCAATCAAAGGTTGATGATAAAAAAGAGAAAAGGAGAGTGAGCAAGTATGAGTAAGCAAAGTGCAACAGCTCCACAAACGACTGTGAGTCTGCCGAAAAAAGAAGGTGTTCTCAAACGTATGTGGAAGCAGAAAGATTTGCAAATGATGGCATTGCCTGGGGTGATTTGGATGTTCATATTCAATTACATACCGATGTATTTCATCGTCATTGCCTTCCAAAGGTATTCTGTAGCGAAAGGGATTTCAGGTTCAGAGTGGATCGGATTTACAAACTTCATTGAGTTTTTCCAAGATGATAGATTCGGACTCGTTATCTGGAATACCATCGGCTTGAATTTACTGCGTTTGGTCGTTTGTTTCCCGGCAGGTATTATTTTTGCTTTGTTGGTCAACGAACTTTCATCAGTGAAATTCAAAAAATTCATACAAACCGTTTCGTATTTGCCCCATTTCTTATCATGGGTCATCGTTTCGGGGATTATGTTCAACTGGATGTCTGAAACTGGAATTTTGACAGAGTTGTTAGTCAAAGTGGGGATATTGAGCGAACCCCGTCATATGTTTGGCACGACGGATGGATTTTGGACAATTCTTGTCAGTGCGGAATTGTGGAAAGAGCTTGGTTGGTCAGCAATCATTTACATAGCTGCCATTTCTGGAATCGACGAAAGTCTGTATGAAGCGGCTTCCATTGATGGTGCGGGGCGATTTAGAAAAATCTGGTCGATTACACTGCCATCGATTCAAGGAACGATTGCAGTACTTCTTGTACTCAACATTTCCAACTTGTTGGGATCGAACTTCGACCAACTCTACGTATTTATGAAACCAACACTTTACGATGCAATCGATGTAATTGACATCTATGCGTATCGTATGGGGATTAGTTCTGGACGTATGTCTTATGCAACTGCAATCGGTTTGATGCGTTCTATCGTTGCATTTATTCTATTATATATCGCAAATGCCGGTTCTAAAAAATTGACTGGTACTACACTATACTAAAAGGAGGGTGAGCAAATGAGAAAAAATTCTTTTGAAAAAACGTTCGATGCAGTCGTTACTGTTTTCATGTTGGTCATTACTTTTGCAATGATATACCCGATTTGGTATGTGCTGGTACAATCCTTAAATGAGGGCTTTGACGCTGCACAAGGTGGGCTGTATTGGTGGCCACGTGCATTTACTTTAGACAACTACATTGAAGTATTTAAAAATGATGAAATTATAACTGCCTTTGGTGTCACAGTTGCAAGAACGTTAATTGCGACACCTGTGCATGTGCTGTTTACCGCAATGGTTGCGTATGCATTTTCGAGAAAAGACTTGGTCGGTAGAAAAAACTATATGCGTATGGGGGTTGTCACAATGTTTTTCTCTGGTGGGTTGATTCCTACTTTCATCTTGATGACAAACTTGAATTTATTCGATAGTTTCTGGGTATACGTATTCCCGACAATGTTCAATTTCTTTGACTTGATCATCTTCCAGTCGTTCTTTCGCTCCATTCCAGATTCCTTGGAAGAAGCAGGACGTATCGACGGTGCCGGTGCATTTACCATATTTGCAAGAATTATTTTACCAGTTTCACTTCCAGTCATTGCAACAATTACCTTATTCAATGGGGTATTCAACTGGAACGATTACTTCATGGGTAGATTGTATTTCAATAATCAAGATTTGATTCCAATACAAACGTACCTATACAAAATCATCAGCACGTCTGAAAGTAGTAAATTTGCATTGCAAACAGGTACAGCTGCTGTCACTACTTTCACTTCGACTTCGCTACAAATGGCGACAATGATTGTAACGACAGTACCGATTATTTGTATTTATCCTTTCTTACAGAAATATTTTGTAAAAGGTATGATGCTCGGTTCTGTCAAAGAATAGTCAGTGAGCGTAGTAAAAAAAGTAGTGGAAAAAATTCAAAATTGGTTACTATAGTTGGTTCAATTCAAAAATGCGAACAGATTGGATGTAGTAGTTTTTAGTTGAATCGACTATCTGGAAATGTAGTTTTCTAAATACATATAAAATGAGGAGGTATTTTTATGAAAAAACGTAAACTGGCAGGGCTTCTTGCTCTCACAATGGCAACAACAATGGCATTTGCAGGTTGTGGTGGTTCAAGCAGTGGTGGTACAGGCGAAGTGACAACAACTGCAAGTGGTGAAGAAGTGGAAATCATCGAGCTTGATTGGTACGTAGCAGAAACTTGGTTCACTGACACAGACGAAAATCTTGTAAAGCAACTCATTGAAGATGAACTTGGCATTCGCCTCAATTTCATCACACCAATTGGCGATGCCAATGAAAAAACAAATACACTCATTGCCTCTAACACCTTGCCAGATTTGGTGACTATGGGTTGGTGGAATGGGCAAGTGCAAGACCTTTCAAGCCCTGATTATTCTTACTCTTATGAAGAATTGATTGAAATGTATCCTGACCTTGAAAACCAATTGGATATGGATGTATTTAACTGGTACCAAGCAGAGGATGGACTTACGTATTGCTACCCTTGTAACTCTGTATCAGAAGCAGATATCGAGGCGGGACTCATTTCAAACCGTACTTTCTTGGTGAGAAAAGACATCTACGAAGCAATCGGTTCACCTGATATGCGTACACATGAGGGATTTTTGCAAGCACTTGCTGATGCAAAAGAAGCATTTCCAACAGCACTTAACGGCGATCCGCTCATTCCTTTTGGTATGACTGAATTTACAACAACTGGAAATACAGGTCTTGAAGATATGCTTTTGGAATTTTTGGCAGTGCCTCGTGAAGTGGATGGTGAATTTTACCCTGTCATCAACGGATTCCCTGATGAAGATTATATTTCATGGTTAAAAACGTTCCGTCAAGCACATGAAAATGGCTTGATTTCTACAGATGTATTCATTGATGACCGTACATTAATCGAAGAAAAAATCCAACAAGGTAGATACTTTGCGTTGATGTACCAAGCACAAGATGCGATGAATCCTTTGACTCAACTATACCAAAACAGCCCAGATAGCACCTACATTGCAGTCGATGGTCCATCCAATGCAAACTTGGATACACACGCTCTTGCAGTGCCTGGATATTCAGGTTGGGAAGTGACTTTCGTAAGCAAAAATACAGATCATCCAGAAAGAATTGCAGAATTTTTAGCTTGGGGACATGACGATTTGAGAGGACAAATTGCACTTTACCTCGGAGAAGAAGGTGTGACTTACGACGTCGTTGATGGAGAAAATATCATCAAAGCGGAAATAGATGAATTGAAAAATGAAGATATGTCAACGTTCAAAGAATTGTATAACACATACAACGAATATTGGATGTTTGCAAAAACTGCAAATATCGAAGCGTGGGCACCAGACCCATCTGCACCATTTGACCAATACGCAGAATGGGGTGAAGGCAAATCTGCATTTTATGGCATTTACGATAACTCCGCACCACCAGCTGATAGTGTAGAAGCTGAAATCGGTACAAAAGTCAACATCAAATGGGGAGAATTACTTCCTAAGATGATTCAATCAGGTTCTGATGCAGAATTTGATGCGATTTGGCAAGAGTTGGAATCGTACAAAGAAAGCGTAGATTACGATAGTTACTTGGGATATGTGCGTGCGAGAATTGATGAAAACAAAGCGAAAATGAACTAAGAGATTGTTTCGTTAAAACTAGGGGCGTTGAATAATAGCTATTGAGATACCAACTAAATATTGCTAAAATTATCGTTTTATCGAGAGCGGGCGACCACAGGTCGCCCCTACAAAAAAGATTGAAATATCAATATATCGGGGCGTTGTGTACCTTCGGTCACTCGCTTACATAGTCTCCACTTTATTTTAGGAAAATTTAATTGGGGGGAGCAATACTCATAGGTGTTGCTTGGATGAGTCAACATGCCCGAAGAAAAGAGGTGAAAAATTATTTCATCTCTTTTCTTGTAGGGATTTCAATTGGGATATAGGTGGATAAATTCGGTTGCTATGAGGGTAGATTCGTTGTATACTAAAGTATATAAGAAGAGGCGGAGGGTGATACGATGAATCGTTTTTTGAAAAAATTAATTTGTGTGGGGTGCATCAGTCTTTTTGCGATTGGATGCACGGAGAATGAACCGCAAAAAGAAATAGAGCCTATTACTTTGACGTGGTACATCAATTTTTCATGGTTTGATAAATCGTGGGGACTCGATGCCGTGTCGAAATACATCACGGAGCAAACGGGCGTTCATGTGGAATATGTCATGCCCTCTGGTGATGAATCACAACAAATTCAGCGTTTTTTGACGCAAGGAATCACAGCTGATATCATTACATTAGATGCATGGGATACGACATACGGTGATTTTTTAGAACAAAATGCACTCGCTCCACTCGATGTGTTGGCTGAAGAATTTGGTCATTCTTTTATGGAAGATACGAACGCTGAAACGGTGCAATGGTATACTCATTTTGACCATCTTTACGTCTATCCGAATGCCTCATTTCCACCGAGTACGAAGCAAGAATATTCAAACCAAAGTTTTTTGGTGCGGAAAGACATTTACGAAGCCATCGGTTCACCCGATATGACGACACCTGAAGGGTTTTTGCAAGCACTAGAAGATGCAAAAAATTATATGCCCATGGTGGACGGATTGCCTTTGATTCCTTTGGGTATGGGGGAATTTACCTCGACTGGAAATGTATCTCTTGAAGAGTATTTGCAGAATTTTCTTGCCATTCTGCATGAAGTTGACGGTGCAATTTATGATCGCTATATGCACCCTGATTACATTATGTGGCTTGAAACTTTAAACGAAGCCAATCGCCGTGGACTCATACTCCCTGATATTTTTTTAGACAAAAGAGTACAAATCGAAGAAAAAATTGCAGAGGGAAGGTATTTTGCGATGTTATACCAATGGGCAGATTGTACCGAGCAACTGCAAGAAATTTACGCAAGTCGCCCAGAGCAAATTTACATCGCAATCGATGGACCAAAAAATGCAAATGGGGACGACCACACGTTGGCAGGCTCAAGCATACAAGGTTGGACAGTGACAGGCATTTCAAGCACGAGCAAAAATCAAGAAGCCGCCCTTCGATTATTGTCATTTTTAAAGAGTGATGAGGGGCAAAAATTGATTTTTCTTGGTGTGGAAGACCACGGTTATACAATGGAAGATGGGGTACCGCAACTTACTCCAGAGGCTGAAAAAATGCTGAGGGAAAATCGAGCAGAATACGATAAAGTCTACGGTGGCGATGCCACACATTGGCCAATGATGGACAATCTGTATGGTGATATTCATAAGTATCATCTGCCAGAGGAAAGTTATATCGAAAATATCATGGAATGGTCGAGACTGTATACGGAAAATTTTTCTCTTTATGCGTACCAAGATGTCATTTTAGAAGCGGAGGCATGGGAAGCGAAATTAAAAGACGACGAGCGGAAATCAAAGTTGTTTGTTGAGCTGATTTTGGCTGAAACGAAAGAGCAATTTTATGAAATTTGGGAATCCTACGTACAGCAAAGAGAAGCGGATCATTTTGACTCCGTACTCGAGGCACGTCAAAAACAGCTAGATGAAAACAAGCCGAGATTGGTAGGTGACAACAATGGAGGGGACTAAACAATCTTTCGCACAACAATTACATAAAAAATTGTTGAACGCTTGGCAAGGGCTACCGCTCAACAAGAAATTTTCAATCGTGATTTTATGTGTTTTGGCATTGCCTACGATGTTGGCATTTTACTTATTTTTTGAAAATGTACGCAGTGAAGAACAGCAAAACATTGAAAAAACAGCCCAAGCCGATTTAGACAAATTGCAATCATTTGCGTATGGCAATAGCCGTACAGCCAGTGCTGTCGTGCAACTCGTATATAGCAATCCAGAGTTGATATCGGCACTCAATTACCCGATGGGTGTTATAGAACTGCTGGAATTTCATAAAGAAGTGACGACGTATTATGAAAATATTTCTGCGACAAATCCGTACATTCGTAGTTTGAGGATTTATGCAGACAACGAGATTATGCCCGAGAGATACCCTGTTTTTGTCGATACTCGTCGTGTGGAAAATGAACTTTGGTTTCAAGAAGCAAAAGAGTATTACGTGCAGATGCGTGTCAATTACAATGAAGCCTTGTCGAAAGAAATCAATCAATATATAGGGGATTCCCTCATTGCTTTTTATGAAAAGATACCTTTGATTCAAGACAAAGAAGCTGTTGTTGAGGTATCGTTTACGTTGGCGAATTTTTTTGGAGACGTATTCATAGAAGAAATAGATGGCATTTGTGTCATTGAAAGTGAGGGGTCGATTTTCATGTGGGAAGGCACTTCTTTGACAGAAGAAGAGCAACACCACTATCAAGAAATGATTGAGATGTGGGGGGAGTTGTCATGGAATCAGTCGATTGAAATTGCAAATGGCAGTCGATATCTTTTGACAGGAAAGCCTTGCCCCGATCTCAATTTGAATTACTATATCGTCAATGACTTGAGTGAAGAATTCAAAATACTACAATCCTCACAAATTTACTTTATTTTATTGTTTTGTGCGTTGCTATTTGTGTTTGCCGTTGTGTTTGAACGCATTGCAAACGTACTGCTTGGCAGAATTTATAAAACGATAGAGGCAATGCACAAATTGGAATTGGGCGACACCGTCGTGCAAATTGAAAATCCAGCAAAAGATGAAGTCGGTCAATTGCAAAGGTATTTCAACCAAATGGTGGTGCGTATGCATGAATTGGTGGAAAAAGAATCGAAACGGGCAATCCTTGAAAAAGATGCAGAACTAAAAGCTTTGCAAAATCAAATCAACGCTCATTTTTTGTATAATGTTTTGAATAATATTGAAATGATGGCAATCATCGATGAAAATTTTATGATTGCAGACTCTGTGACGGCACTGGCAAGATTGCTTCGCTATTCTATGAAATGGAAAAATCAACTCGTGCCACTTGAAAATGAATTGAACTATGTGAGAGACTATATCCAATTGTTCAATATGCGTTTTGACAATGAAATTATTTTGTTGTGCGATGTGGTGCCTGATGCGAAAAAAGCAGTCATTCCGAAAATGTCCGTGCAACCCATAGTGGAAAATGCAATCATTCATGGCATTGAACATCGAGACAGCGATGCCGCCATACAAATTACAGTGAAATTAAACGAGTTGGGCATTGCCATAGGCATTGCAGATACAGGCACAGGAATGACCGCAGAGGAATTGGAAAAATTACGCAAAAGTTTAAATGAAGATACAAAGAATGAGGGAATGTCAGGCATTGGTCTCAATAATGTGAAAGAGCGAATCGAAAAACGTTTCGGTTCACAATATGGAATTACAGTCGAAAGTGAATACGAAAAGTATACGAAAGTGACGTTGACTATGCCGCTGATTCTCAACCAAACAGAACGGTAAAACACGAACGAAAGGAGGGGATTCTTATGAAAAATATTCTCGTCGTAGATGACGAAAAATTTGTGCGATTGGGCATAAAAACAATGATTCAAAGAAGCGGACTTTGTACAGGGACGATTGTAGAGTGTAAAAACGGTGTGGAAGCTGTGGAGCAACTAAAAAATAATACGTTTGACGTTGTGTTTTCTGATATCAAAATGCCTTTGATGGACGGGCTTGCGTTGGTACAAAAAATAAGAGAAGAAGAACTAAGCGAAGCCATTTTGATTATCATTAGTGGATACGAAGATTTTTCTTTCGCTGTCAAAGCTCTGAAAAATGGTGTTTCTGATTACCTACTCAAACCACTTGAGCGAGAGATTTTCCAGAAATTGCTTGAAAAAATCGATCGAGAATTGGAAGATAAAAATCTCGTCGGTGTCAAACCGATAACAGTCGAAGAAGAATACGAAGACAAAAGTCAAAAAATTCAAAAAGCCATTGTATTCATGCAAAGTCATTACAATGAAGATATCAATATGGCGGTCGTATCGAATGAGGTTTCTATGAATTATACATTTTTTTCTGAAACTTTTAAGGAGCAAACAGGGAAAAGTTTTGTGGAGTATTTGAAGTCGGTGCGGATCCATATGGCAAAAAAATTACTGCGTGAGACGTGTATGCAAATTTCAAGGGTGGCATTTGAAGTGGGATTCAAAGACGACAAGCATTTTTCTAAGACTTTCAAAATAGAAACAGGCATGACACCGACGGACTATAAGAAAAAATACATCGAAAAAAATAAGGAAATGAATCAAGTAGAAAAGGAAAAAGAAGAATGAAAATACAAGGAGGATTTATGAGTGCAAATGAAGTCAAAGCGAAAGGATTTTCCTACGATTATGAGGCACTGACATACGAACTCGTATTTGAAGATACCTTCGAGGGCGACACCTTAAATTTAGAAAATTGGGGGTTCGATGTTGGCGGTTCTGGGTGGGGCAATGACGAATTGCAATACTATACAGAGGGCGATAATGTGCGAGTGGAAAACGGCCAACTCTTCATTGAATTGAGAAAAGAAGACAAAGAGGACAAAAAGTATACGTCATCTCGATTGGTGACAAGAAACAAAGTAGATATCCTTTATGGCAAAGTGGAAGTCAGAGCGAAATTGCCAAAAGGCCTTGGTACATGGCCTGCCATTTGGATGTTGTCTACAGATTGGGAGTACGGCAAGTGGCCTGCCTCTGGGGAGCTTGATATTTTGGAACACGTAGGGTACGATCAAGATGTCATTCATGCGTCAATCCATACGGAATCGTATTTTTTCAAAATCAATACGCAAAAACAAGCAACGATTCCTTTTGCTGGAGTGAGTGAAGAATTTCATACGTATTTTATAGAATGGTTGCCCGATGTCGTGCATATTGGCGTCGATGATACGGTTTACCAAACGTATCGCCCCACAGATTATCTGGAAAATCCAACGTACAAAGAATGGCCTTTTGATAAGAGAATGCATTTACTGATGAATATTGCGTATGGCGGAAATTGGGGCGGAAAAATGGGCATTGATGAGAGCTGTTTGCCACAAGAAATGGTCATTGATTTTGTAAGAATGTACCAAAGTCCACAACTCAAAGGTTTGAAACAAAATACATAAATTTGGAGGGAATTATGAAAAGTAAAATAGGAATTCCGATGGAGGGGTTTGCAGAATTTAGTAAAAAAGTGGCGAGCGAAGGTGTTGTGCTGCTCAAAAATGAAAACGAGGTATTGCCATTTCAAAAAAATGAAACGATCTCCATTTTTGGACGATGTCAAATTGAGTATTACCGATCAGGTACAGGCTCAGGTGGTGCAGTCAACGTTGCCTACAACACCAATATTTTAGACTCTTTTGATAAAAATCAAGTCAATGAAACGCTTGCAGATTTGTACCGTGCGTTCATCAAAGAAAATCCGTTTGATACAGGAGGTGGCGGTTGGGCATGCGAACCATGGAGCCAAAAAGAGATGGCACTCACACCTGAAATTGTCGCTGAAGCGAAACAAAAATCTGACAAAGCGTTGATTGTCATCGGCAGAACTGCGGGTGAGGATAAAGACAATCTCGATGTAGAGGGCAGTTATCTCTTGACAGAATTGGAAGAAATCATGGTCAAAGAAGTGACTGCGGTGTTCGATCGGGTTTGTATCGTGCTGAATATTTCTAATGTCATTGATATGAGTTGGAGTGAAAAATACAACATTGATGGCATCGTTTGTAGTTGGAATGGCGGTATGGAAGGTGGCGGTGCGACGGTCGATGTATTGATGGGCAAGGTGTGTCCTTCTGGGAAATTGCCTGATACATTTGCGAAAACGATTGAGAGCCATTCCTCTACGAAAAATCACGGTGGCAAAGAACGCAATATTTACCAAGAAGATATTTACGTAGGGTATCGCTATTTTTCAACATTTGCACCTGAATCGGTTCTCTATCCGTTCGGCTTTGGTTTGTCATACACAACGTTTGCGGTCAGCGACATTATATTAGAAGAAATGGGTGACTATCACTATACAATTAAGGCAACTGTGAAAAATACAGGGGCAACACATACAGGCAAAGAAGTCGTGCAAGTCTATCTCAATCCGCCACAAGGGACACTTGGCAAGGCAGTACGCAACCTCGTGGGCTTTGCCAAAACGAAGGCACTCGCTCCGAATGAAACAGAAACGGTTGAGATTGAAATTCCTTGCAGTCGACTCGTTTCGTATGATGATTCTGGAGCAACTGGGCATAAATCTGCTTACGTTTTGGAAGCAGGGACGTATGAATTGTATGTCGGTACAGATGTAAATGCAATAGAAAAACAGAGCTTTTCCATACCTTCACTTGTAGTCGTAGAGCAGTTGCAAGAAGCACTTGCTCCACGAGAAAAATTCGGGCGAATGAAACCGAAAAAAGTCGGTGAAAAATTTGAAATTTCATATGAAGTAGTGCCAACACTGACAGTCGATATGAAGCGACGAGTTGACGAAAATATACCAGAAGAAATTCCATATACAGGTTCAAAAAATATACAAATTACAGATGTGAAATCAGGAAAAGCAACAATGGACGACTTCATTGCCCAACTAAGTGAAGCGGATTTGTGTGCGTTGGTACTCGGCGAGGGCATGAGCCATCCGCACGTCACAGAGGGGACGGCATCTGCATTTTGCGGTGTGACTGAATCGTTGCGTGCATACGGTCTGCCTTTGATTTGCTGTGCCGATGGGCCTTCAGGGATTCGTATGGAGGGCGGTTTGCAATCGACACAAGTGCCAATTGGTACACTGCTAGCGGCGACTTGGGATGTGGACTTGATCGAAGAACTCTATACATTTACGGGCAAAGAAATGGTGCGAAACTACGTCGATATTCTACTAGGACCAGGAATGAATATCCATAGAAATCCGCTCAATGGTAGAAATTTTGAGTATTTTTCAGAAGATCCATTATTGACTGGACTAATGGCAAGTGCTGTCACAAAAGGCATTGCAAAATCAGGCGTTTCGGCAACACTGAAACATTTTGCTTGCAACAGCCAAGAAACACATCGCCATTCCATAGATGCGGTCGTGTCAGAACGTGCAGTCAGAGAAATCTATCTGAAAGCCTTTGAAATTGCAGTCAAAGAGGGCGGAGCCGATGCCATCATGACGGCATACAATCCGTTAAATGGGGTGTGGACTGCCTCAAATTATGACTTGAATACGACGATTTTGCGTGAAGAATGGGGCTATAATGGATTTGTGATGACCGATTGGTGGGCGAGCATGAACGATCCTGTGACTGGTGGAGCGGGGTCGAAATTAAATAAGGCGGCGATGGTGAAGGCACAAAACGATGTCTATATGGTCATCAATAATTTCGATGCGGAAAACTTTGGAACTGTAACGGATCTGAAAGAATCACTAGAAAAAGGCACGCTTTCTATCTCACAATTGCAACGTTGTGCAAAAAATATTTGTCAATTCGCAATGGAAAGCAGTGCCATGAATCGCCCGTTTTCTCTTATGGCAGAGCCTAAAAAAATTGCTGGAAAACCAGCTTCTGCTACAGATTATACTTGTGCAGAGGAAGAAACGATAATAAAAATCAAAGACAACAAAGGATTTTCTTTCACTTGCACAGAAGAAGGTGCGTACGAATTCTCGGTACAGTTCAAATTGCAAACTACAGATTTGGCACAAATTTTCTTTATGCTCAAATTGAATGATGAGACGGCTGCGGTGATGTTGACAGGAGATACGAACGGGCAAGTTGTGCGTAAAAAATTGAGAGAAATTCACTTAGAAAAAGGAGTGTATACTGCGGAATTGGAAGTCGGGAACGATACATTTTTTGTAGAATCGGTAGAAATTAAAAAACGATAAGGGAGTTGTCTGTTGTGAATTTCGAGACTGCGAATCAAATTCTGTAAATGGCGTTTCTATGATAAATTTTTGTAGGTTTTGGGTAGGTGGATTTCGCTCTGCCCAAAACTTTTTTACTATACTCTAGGGAATCATGGAGTTGCTATTGCAATTTATGATTTTCTTTCATTTATTTTTTCTACGTTCCTTGATTGCGTTCATTTCTTGTAATGCATAGTACTCGATTTTCTCCTTATCTAACTGCAATAACTCCACAGAATTACGCAAAAAGCATTCTGCAAATCGTTGTTTCCACGGTGTATTTTCTGGTGAATACATCAATGCAAATGACATAATTTTACCGATATCTTCTTCGATTTCACCAAACTTCGCTTGCTCAAAATCAAAACCGATGATTGTTTCATTTCTAAAAATATAGTTCCTAAAATTCACATCGTTGACGATGCGTTGTCCTTGCGGTGTTTTTGTTCTACTATAAAATAATTGTAGAAAAATAAGCATTTCTTTCACCAAATCGTCACAGTCCAAGTCATTTTCTTCGTATCTCATGAACCGATCCAAGTACAATTCGCCGTCGATATACTCCAAAAGTAAGCAATCGAAAAATGTGTCTACCACGACTGGTACACACATCTCACAGTCCAAAAGAGTTAAAATCTCGACTTCTTTTTCTAGCAAAGATAAATTCTGAAAGCGTTTTAAAACATACAATTCATTTTCGTATTTGACCAATTCCACAACGTTTCTCTTACTATAAAACCGTTCCACAACTTCTTTATTTTTCAACAATGCTTCTATCATGTCATTCTCCAAGTCCTAGTTTGAGTTCAATCAATCCATTTTCTCGATATCCATCGAGTTCAGACACGACACCACGAATTGCATTTTCTAAAATCTTTTCTACGAAAGGTACCATCGCAATGTCTTTGCCATCTATCTTTAATGATACATGATGTTTCCCCAATTTACAATCGCTTCTTTGACAGTTTCCAGCCAACATTTCATGTAAAAATTCCTCACAGCTATATCCGCATTCACCACAGCATTTTTTAGAGAAATTCGGCAAACGTTCTTGTACTTTTTCTTCTATGATATCTACAATTTCAGAAATATTTTCCAAGGCACTGATCGCTTTGAGTCCTTTATATTCATCAATTTCATCAGCAATTCTTCCACTCACCAAAAAGGCTGAGGGGTCATAACGTTCGTCCAATTCTTCGATGGAATGAGCAGTGATAATTTTAGGTACATTCGCATCTCGCACACCTTCTAGCACTAAAAAATCATAGTCGTAAAAACGCATGATGTCCTCAATTGGTAACTTTTCTTGAAACAATACATCTGTTTCGTTGATTCCTCTTGCGGTGACGAGTTGCGACCCTGCTATTTTGTGGCGGTGCGTGTTACTGCCTTCTGTGTCAATTGCGAACCGCTCAAAATGAATTTCTTTCACTGAACCAACAGAATAATTTCGTTTTCTAAGCTCTGTAATAATTCGCTCAATTGTCGTTGTCTTGCCCGATTTTGTAATCCCAAACACTGAAAAAACTCTCATAAAAACCTCCAAATAATTCCCACTACACACACAACGAAACTCAAAATCATTGTCGCATAATCACGTGGTTGCAACTGCAATTGGTAAAAATTCGTGCGACTATTGTTGAGTCGAAATCCACGCAATTCCATCGCAATCGCAAGTTCTTTTCCACGCAAAATTGAATTTGAAACCACAGGTGTCAAAATATAGGTGTACACCTTGATTTTCTTCGGCAACGATAATTTTTGAAGGTCGATGCCACGAAACATCAACGCATTCAAACTATCCACAAATTCCTCACTAAATATCGGTATGAATTTTGCACCGAGTGTCGCCATAAATGCCAATTCGTACGGTATTTTCAGTGCAAGCAAACCTTCTGCAATTTCTCTTTGGCTTGAGGTGGACAAGAAAAATCCGAGTACAATAATGATGCCCATGCGAAGTAAAAACTCAAGTCCTCTTATCAATCCAAACTCCGACAAAATCGTAAATTCGCCGATATGTAGGAGTGGCTGACCGCCCGTGGTGAACATACTTTGTATTATAATAATAAATAATAAGGGCTGTAAAAATCGTTTCATTTTCTTCCATATAAAACTGAGTTGTACCCCTGATAATTGCCCAATCAATACCGCTACAAAAAATAAAATACCAAGTACAAAAACATCTCGATATAACACAGCAAACGAGGACAATACCGCCACCAAACACAACTTACTGCGAGGGTCTAAATTACGCATGACACCCCTCCAGTCTTACAGAAATTGCATTCATATCTTCCAGAAATTCTTTGTCGTGGCTAATCAAAATCAGCCCCATTTGTTTTGTCTCCTGAATTTCTTTTAGACATTGCACAAGCTCTTTTTTTCGCTTCACATCGAGTGCCGTCGTCGGCTCATCAAGGATTAAAAAATCGAGTGACCGCATCAACATTCCAGCAAGAACCAACCGTTGTTTTTCACCCTGACTCAAGTAAAAAGGAAATGATTCTTTGACGTGTTGTAAGTGGAATGCTTCGAGTTGTGCCATCACTTTTTCATGCACTGCTTCTTTCTGTTCACCATTGAGTAAAAACGGAAAAGCCAACTCCTCATAGACTGTCATAGCAAACAATTGGCGTGACGGATTTTGATACACATACCCCACGGACGCACCAATTTCACCCAAGCTCATACTTGAAATGTCAACACCGTTGATTGCAATATTACCTTCATCTAGTGGCAACAATTTCACCATTAATTTCCCAAGTGTCGTTTTTCCAACACCATTTTTTCCAACGATACCATAGACGGTATTGTGTTGGAATGTCTGTGAAAACGCACGAAAAACAAACCTACCTCGATGGTACGCAAACGCAATATTTTTCACTTCGATCGCTTTCACACTCATTCCAACTCTCCCTCAAAACGTGTCAATTTTTGCTCTTTGATAACATAGATTTCATCTGCAAATTCCAATTTTTTCAAGTCATGTTCAATGATTAAAATCGTAATTCCAGTGGCACGTAACTTTTTCAAAATCTCAACCACTCTCGCCACACTTTCCTCATCGAGTTGACAAAGAATTTCATCGCAAATCAAAATATTCGGTTGCAAGGTCAAAATCGAACCCAACGCAATCAGCTGTTTTTGTCCACCAGACAACGCATTTGTATTTGCAAAACGGTACGCTGTCATGTTGAGTTGCTCTAAGGTTTTTGAAATTCGACGCTCAATTTCTTCCACAGGCAAACAAAGATTTTCGCCACCAAAAGCAAGCTCTGCTTCCACTTCTGATGAGACCATTTGGTTGTCTGCATTTTGGAATACATAGCCGATGGTTTCTATTTTTTCAAGTGGGGATAGTTCGCTTACTTTTTTGCCGAATAGCAGAATTTCCCCTTGCAACTCTAGTGGAATGAGTGTCGGAATGATGCCCGCAATCGACTTCGCCAACACACTTTTTCCGCAACCGCTCAACCCCACCAAACCAACACATTCACCTTTGGCTATCGTCAAATCTACGCAATCCAAAAGAAGTCTGTCATCTTCTTTGATCGAAACAGACAGACCTCGTACTTCTATAGCGTTCATGATTGTACCTCAACAGAAATCAACCATTTGCAACGACGATTGCTGAATTTGTCACTGGTCACAATGGCTTGCAATGGGCCAGCACCGCCATCTTCTTTTCCTAAAATCGCTTCGCCCTCACGCTCATACGCTACGTATACATTGTCATCTTGCATGACTTCTTCTACGCTGTATGCCATTGCATAATTATCGACTGCCGTCAAAACCACTGCTTTTTTATCTTCGAGTGCAATACCAAATTCTTCCAAAAGCAATTTCAATTCCACCCCCCTATAACTTTCGAGGACAGGCTCTGTATTTGACGTATCATAAATTGCTTCAAATTCGTTGCTCTCCAAAGCCAATAATTCGTCGTAAGAAATCAAACCAACTTCCGCACCATCAAGCAAAATATTAATTTGTACATTTTCAAATGTCGCTTTATTTGCTTCTGCTACATCTTTATTGAGTCCCATAGCCACTGCCACAACACCAGCCAAAACAGCCAAAATCGCCACTGCAATTTTATTTTCTTTTTTCATCGTCTCACTCCTAATATAATCGTATCAGTGGGATTACAATATCTTCATATCGCAAATCTCCGTGGTCGCCTGCATCTTCTGTATTATGCATACCGTGGTCTGTCGTAATCATGATTTTTCCGTCAAAATGCTCCACCAAATCTGCGATCACTTCATCTAAAGTTTCCAGATAATCATACAAAATTTGGTCGTCTACACCGGCGAGATGTCCGTATTCATCTAGTTGATGTGCGTGTACAAATATGAATTCATCTCCATTTAAAACTGCTTCTTTTGTGCTTTGCATAATTTCCAAATCACCGCCAATATGTAGCGTTGGCGAAATTTCTGTATCGAGTATTTTTGTGCTACCCTCTAAAAATGCAGTTTGTATGCCCAAATCGAGTGCCAACTGGAAAATGGTATCGACATTGAGACTGCGATACTCTCGATTATGCACACCATGTACTTCTGGTGTGACACCTGTAATCATCGTTGCAAAGCCTGTATTGGTCACGCTTTCATGCGAGCAAAAGACTTGTGAAACACTGCCTGTGGCAATCGTTGGAATGATATTTCTTCGCAACGCTTCTTCATACGTTGCATACGAAAAGCCGTCAATAAACAGCACCATCATTTTTTCGTCTGCCTTCAAGTAATGTTCCATTTCATAATACGCATCACTCAAATGACCAATTTGTTCTCCGATATAAAGCCCCACCACATCATCATAAAGGTATTCTCCCGTTTTGCCTACGTAGTTGATTTTATTTTTCACGAGTTCAATCGTGCCATTCATTTTTTCGTTGACAATGCTTCCGTCACGCAAAAACACACTACCGATTTTATCAGGTGATTTTTCAAGATTGTTCATGATTTCTTCCATATCGTGCGTGATATGACTCGTATAAACTCGCACAAAATTATCGTGGATCATCGACTCGCCCTCAAACGTTTTTTCAAGCGTATGCGGATTGACATACATCTCACCTGGAGTGAATCTCATGAAGTTTTCTTGTGTATCAAAAATGGAAAAAGAATTACTACTGTGCGGTTCTTCACTCACTACGACAATTTCTTTCAAGTGCTTCATATTGCTACTAATTGGGTGTTTCAAATTGATCAATTCCCAACCGTTTTCATTAGAAAACAAGCAATACGTCTCCTCCACTGTACGTGCATCGACTTGCGATACAAGTCCATCATTCCCAACGTAATGCAAACTACTATTTGCGTCAATCAGTGTGACTTGCTCTAAAATTTCGCCGAGAGAGACCCCTTCAAATGGAGCCTCTTTGTATGTGAAAGGGTGGTGTGTATACGTATCTAAATCCTGAATTACAACGACTTCTGCCACATCGCCAATGATTTGAAATGACGGTTTATATCCTGTTTGGTGTGCAATTTTCATGCCCCAAAAAGCAGAACCCACGCCCACCACACAGACGGTACATAAAAGCAAAAAAGCATTACGTTTCTTCATGAAAACCTCCTACGGGATACCTCAAATAAATTTCGCAAACCGATTTGACAATTGGTACGAAATCACACCGCCGATTGCACCAGAAATAGACGCCACCGACAAACTCAACAACAAAGGAATGAGTGGCAAATTAAAGAACAATAAATTACTGCCATACGTCCCGGCAAGGTTTGCAAAAATCCCCGCCACCATATGATGCAATATCGTAAAATTCTTGTCTTTGCTAAATAAAAATGGGATCTCCGCAAAAATCCCAGGGAGGGAATATGTAATCAAACTCGTAATTCCATGATTGCCCACACTCCCCATGATCAAAACCATAATGCCTTGCACCAAAGCAATCACAAAACAAGTCCCTCTTTTTTTTATGAGTCCCATACCAAGCATCAACCACAGCATATAAAATCCGCCTGCCAATGACCCGCCGGGAATGAATAGGGGACCTGTAATCATATGTATGAGTGGTACAATAATCGGCTTC
>JAWXUZ010000087.1:0-10445 GCA_044425835.1 Bacillota bacterium
CCATACCCGTCTTCGACTGCCTCTGTGCTGAGTTTTTACGGTACCACTGGCGATAATACAACGAATGCACAAATGGGCGGTTTGCAAGTTGGATCGAAATCTGTATTGCTCGCAGGTGCTTCCACACCACAAACATCTATGGATGCGACAACTAAAAATGTATTCGTGACAGCAACGCCTAAAAGCTCATTTTCTACAAGTGCAAGCACCCTCGAATGGATTACAAATTATTCGGGCGATGCGTACGCAAATATTCCGCATTTGGTAGAAATTACAGAAGACAAATTCATTTTGATGTGGAACGAAATGTCCAAAACCGATAAGACACAACAAGCATTGCGATATACGACAATCGATGGCAGTGGCAATCAAGTTGGCAATATCCAATCTGCAACGGGCTTAATTTCAGGTGTAGAACCTATCGTCAACAGTGCAGGCAATCTCGTTTGGTATTCAACTTCTTTATCTGCTCCGCCAGTATTTTATGAACTCAACTACAATACAGGTGTTTTGGACGTCTACGAACCACCAGTTGTTGTGACACCGGTTGTTGCCACAGACGGTTCTGTATCATATTCTTTCGCAGTAGAAACGTCTTCAGGCAGTACCAATTGTTCCACGCTTGGGGCGAGTAGTTGGGCCGTGGAATCAATCGCTACAGCTGCAAGAAACAATATCCTCACCGACATGGCAGACGTAACGAAAAATTACCAAGCATCCATCACTCGTGAGCAATTTTGTAGACTCATTATGAATTGTTACGATGCTGTAGGGGGCAAAAGACCAACATCAACGAGTAGTACTTTCCAAGATACGACGAACCAAAATGTCCTTCATGCCAATGCATTGGGGATTGTCAACGGGATGTCGGATACGGTTTTTGCACCGAACAGCTTAATTACCCGTGAGCAGTTGGCACTGATGGCACAAAATGCAATCGGAATATTTGAAAATACGACACCAAAAAATACCTCAACTCAATTTCTCGACAAAGACAGTGTTTCAAGTTGGGCATTGAATAGCGTAATTTACGCAGAGGAAAACGGGATTTTGTACGGTGATACGTATGGCAATATTTTCCCAAAAAATAATTTGACTTGCGAGCAAGCAATTGCTGTAGTGTTGCGTATTTTTGATAATTTGAAAGCGTAACATGTCATTTATATAATAATGGAAATTGTTATTGAGATACCAACTAAATATTACCAAAATTATCGTTTTATCGAGAGCGGGCGACCACAGGGTCAGATCTTCCTACAAAAAGGCTGAAATATCAATATGTAGGGGCGTACCTTTGGTCGCCCTCTTACATGTCCTCCACCTTATTTTAGAAAACATTTAATTGGGGAGCAATTCAAAGACCTCAAAAAAACTCTAGCACCAATCTTTTCGGCTAATTTCCCCGTCACAATTTTAAAGCTTGCAGATAGACTGAATAAAAGTGCTTGTAAACGTCGATATCACAATATTTTTATGTTAATCAGCACTCATTATTTAAAAATAGATATAAAAAAGAGAGGTGCATGTGCATCTCTCTTTTTGGTTTGTAAAAATGATAGGTTGTATATAGTACCTACTGATTCATACCGTGAATTATTCCGTAATTTTCCATTCTACAAAATTCAAGAAATATTTATATCTGGAATCACCAAACACAATATCGGCTGGTACTTCGATACGATTATTGAGGTAGACTCTATGCCCCATAACGAAAACAGGGTATTTGTATAACAATTCATATTCAAGTTCTTGCAATTTCACCAAGGTATCGCTTCGTTCAGCAATGGAGCTGACTTGATTCAATTCTGTAACCAAATCATCAAACAAACCTTCGCCATTCACATCGTAAATTGCATTGTTGACTTGGGAAGAAGATAGGTATTCATTGTACCAATCGACTACAGAAAATACAGAAAGTCCTTTCAAGCCCATGTCGTAATAATCGGATTCATCATTATAGAGATTTCCACCTACTAAGTCTACAGTAAGCCCGACTGCTTCAAGGTATTTTGCAACTTCTTCCATAAATCTCGTCGATACATCATCAGAATAGTAATACAAAAGCGTAATCGGTCTATCGAAATCATATTCTGCTTCTGCAAGGAGTGTTTTTGCCATTTCTGGATCGTATGGATAATCCACATCAATTGGGCTATCGTATACTTGCACTGCCCCTGTACTGTTGACAGTACCTACACCGTAATATACATCTCTGACGAGGGCTTCTCTATCAATTGCATATGTGAGTGCTTTGCGGACACGGATATCACTCAAAACAGGATCGGCTTCTCCGCCTTTGTTGATGTTAAATACGAAGTAACGGTAAAAAATACTGTCCGCAGAATATTCTGTCTGGTTGGAAAGCATTCTATAATCTAATATTGTAGAGATGTCATTCGTTTCTGTGTAGTCCAACTCTTCGAGTTCGAAATCGCTACGAAGCAATATGCTATCGATATGCGGTGCCACTCCTGAATATTTGTCATTGTATACGAGTGTCACAGATTCTCCCGGTACGTGTTCGCCCAATTTGAACATATTTGAACAAACAGGATCTTTCCAAAATGCTAGGTCTGTATCAAAAAATGTAGTAGGGGAGACACCTTCAAATGCGTGTTTTGGGAATATCAAAAATTGTGAAAGTACTTGAAGGAACATATTATTTGGATTTACAAGCGTAATCGTCAGTGTATCATCGACGAGAGACAATCCAGACAAGCTACTTTCACTTGGATTTTCAAGGAACTCATCTACCCCCCCAATATTGGATAGGGCTGTCGAAAATATTGTGCCGATGAATTTTACTGTTGACAATTCGAGTACTGCTTCAAGGCTAAATACCACGTCTTCCATAGTCAGTGGTGTACCATCAGACCAATACAAATCATCGTGTAGCGTAAATTCATACACAAGTCCGTCACTGCTGACATTATACGTATCGACCAAATCAGTTTCTACACTCGTTGTGCCAGGTGTTGCCAAAAACAACGCTCGAAACAATCTGCTTGCCACAAAACTTGGTTGAATCCATGCATTTTCGTACAAACCATTTTCAACGACACTGTCTGAAACGGCAACTCTTAGTTGGTTGGTTGAAGTTGTCTTGCTACTTGTACTGTTTGAGCTGCTTGTACTACTAGAACTATTTGTACTACTTGAATCACTAGAACTGCTAGAGCTACTAGAACTGCTAGAACTTGAGCCACAGCCAGTCGTCATTAGGGCTAAGACTACAAGGGTGGATATCACTTTGCGTACAGTTTCTTTTTTGAATAATTCCATAGAAAACTCCTTTTCTCATAATCGTTTGATAGGGACGGTAGTGATTTATAGACAATTAAGAAGTAAAATTCAAAATCATATCTTCGAGTGGCTCAACAAGGTCTAACTCACCCATCATAATATGATAGCCTGAATTGTCGAGTTCTCCCATATAACTCTCCCAACTTTCTTCCACGTCCAAACCGTGATAGACCCAATCTTCAAAGTATTTTTGATAGATGAGCGTACATTTGTCGTCATAAAGTAGAGCGGATTTTGCGTAGTTGGTTTCTTTTAACAAATCGAGTTTATATGGGTATTGTTCTCTGTCATTTTCTCGCCAGATACAATCGTATAGCCAAAAATCAGCACCAGCTTCAAATATTGGTTCGACAGAAATTTCATGGAACAAATCACCCACCATGACATTTTTCACAAACGTTCTTGCACCTTTTTCAGAAGAAAGCAAGTTGCTGATATTTTCGACACGCCCATCGTCATTATATCGCCAATCGACACCTTCTTCGCCAAACCATAAAGAGATGGTATCCTCGCCGAAATTGATATATTCAAGCATTTGTAAAATCTGAATCAATTTTTCATCGTCTACATTTTTACTGATGTAACAAAGGCTACCAAACGTTGGCATGGCATTTTTTATGATAGTGGCATTCCCTTCGTTGTCGCTAAGTCCTGGTGTAATTAGAAGTTTCACTTCTGGGTTGGATTCGATGAGTGTCAAAGGAGGGCGGTCAGAGGCCCAAGAATTGATGGCAATAGAGGATTCCAAGAAATAACCGACTTCATTATTATTTACTTTTTCTTTTCTTGCGGTGATATCTTGGTGGAAAAAGTCTGCGTCAATATAGCCTTTGTCAAACAAATCGGAAAACCATACGGAAAATTCTTTGAAATTATCTGTTGTGTAGAAATATTCCGCTTCGCCATTCTCTTCATTAATGCCATTGATCATATCAAATCCAGAATACAATAAATCAAAACGAGACATTCCTTCAAAAGAAGCACCTATCGTATTGTCTAGGCCGTCTTGGTCAGGGTCGCCATACGTAAATGCGTGCATGACTTCTTCAAATTTATCTAAGGTGAGACCTGTATTTGCGACGTAAAGTGAATCGGAAATTTGCGTCACCTCTACCCCGAGATCAATTCCTAAATTTTCAATCCAATCGTAACGGTAATAATCGGCATACAAAGAACAAGCAATTGCTGCGGATTGTTCCGTTGCCCCGTTGAGTGCAAAAAATTCTTCTGTATTGTCTAAATTCATAATGCTTGTGTAAATCGTAGGATACGTATCGTAAAGTGCAAGAAAAGAAGGTGCATGTTCTTCCACCATTGCACGAGGAATGCTACGAGTGATGCCAAAACTTTCAATTAGAGCCTCTGATTCGTTCGTCCAAAATACGTCAGGGACATTTTTTTCTGTCAATAGCTCTGTCACTTGGTTGATGTTTTTGTCATCCGCACGATTCACAATGAGGTCAATCGGAAATTGATTTTCGATTAGATTTTCGCAATAACTCCCCGGGAGCATATCGGTACAAACGGAATCCCAATATGTAATTTCTGTGATGGAGGCTTTCGTATTTTTGCCGAACTGATCCGCACTGCCACAACCAGATACGCTGGCAAGTAGTACAGATGTACCTAAAAATAGAGCAAGTACTTTTTTCATAATTTTCATGTCAAATTTTCCTTTTCTTTCAATATAAAATCATTTTTTTTAAATAATATTAGTATTGTACCACAAAAATTTACCATATGCAACATAAATAGCATGAAATTTTCTAATTTTGTATATTATCGTAAATTGTGATATTAAATGCAAAAAAGCTATTGCATTGCAGATTTTTTTATGTTATAATACTGAACTGTAGTTAGAATGGTCCGCTGGTGCATCAAAGGGATCGTACCAAGAACATTTGTTGAGAGGAGAAGAATTATGGATATCATCAGAGAACTTGAAAACGAACAACTAAAAAGCGAAGTGACACCTTTTAATGTGGGCGACACAGTAAGAGTGTATGCAAAAGTTGTCGAAGGCACAAGAGAAAGACTTCAAATGTTTGAAGGCGTTGTCATCAAAAGACAAGGCGGCGGCATTCGTGAAACTTTCACTGTAAGACGTATTGCATCAGGTGTTGGTGTGGAGCGTACTTGGCCATTGCACTCCCCAAGAATTGACCGTATGGAAGTCGTTCGTCGTGGGGTAGTACGTCGTGCGAAACTATTCTACTTGCGTGGTAGAACAGGAAAAGCGGCGAAAATCAAAGAAGTTTTAAGATAAGGTTTTTAGTCAAACTCTATTTTTAAGACAATCAAAAATTCTGATGGAATGCATTGTTTCATCAGAATTTTTTTATTATAACATTTATATAGAAGAAACAAAGGAGAAATTTATGAATATACAATGGTATCCGGGGCATATGACGAAAACGAGACGCATGATGGAAGAAAATATTTCTCTCGTTGATATCGTAATCGAACTTGTCGACGCCCGCATTCCCTATAGCAGTAAAAATCCAGATCTCGATGAGTTGGCAAAACACAAACACCGTATTATTTTACTGAATAAATCGGATTTGGCAGATGAGCGAGCAACAGAAATTTGGTCTGCTTATTTTGAAGAAAAAGGCTTTCGTGTCTTAAAAGTCAATTCCTTAAAGGGGGCGGGGCTTTCGCAAGTCACTGACATCGCAAAAGATTTGATGGCAGAAAAAATCAAACGATTGAAAGAACGTGGGCGAATCAACGTACCCATTCGCAGTATGATTGTTGGCATTCCAAACGTTGGAAAGTCTACTTTCATTAATAAATATGTCGGCAAAACGACGGCGAAAACAGGAGACAAACCCGGTGTCACTCGTGGCAAACAATGGATCAAAATCAAAAAAGATTTTGAACTCTTAGATACACCGGGGATATTATGGCCAAAATTTGAAGATCAAAAAGTCGGGCTGAAATTGGCATTTACAGGTGCCATCAACGACGATATTTTAGATATACAAACGATGGCAATGGAATTTCTTGAAACACTCAAAAAAATCAATAAAGGACTCATCACCAAACGGTATGAAATTGATATAGAAGAAGGCGATTCCGGCCATATTTTACTTCAAAAAATCGCTGTAGCAAGGGGATTTAAGGCAAAAGGTGGCGAACCTGATTTGGAGCGTACCGGAAAAATTTTACTCGATGAATACCGTGGAGGCAAACTCGGGAAAATCACGTTGGAGTTGCCAGAAGATATCGAGGAAATGGTCGAAGAAGCAAAGGCTCTTGCAAAAGAGAAAAAAGCAGAAACAATCGAGCGAAAAAGACAATACAAAAATAAAAAAAAGTAAGTGTTATGACTACTAGAAATCGTAAAATGCCTTTGTAAAAAAAGGGTTTGAAAAGTACTATATTATTTTATTTTATGTGTCGAATAAAGTGGTAAGGAAGCATGCATGCATGCATTGATTCCGTCAATGATTCCTCGGGAATGTGATACAAAAGCACAATACTTGTCTCAAATGGCCAAGCATTTTAAATAGAAAAGGAGTTTATTATGAGCGAAAAAAGATGTGATTTGACAATTGCAATGATTGTGAAAAACGAAATAAAATATTTGGAGCGTTGCTTGCAAGCTTTGCAACCATTACGTGATGCCATCGATTGCCAACTCGTCATTACCGATACAGGTTCTACTGACGGCACGATTGAAATAGCAAAAAAATATGCCGATGATTATCTTGAATTTGAATGGATTAAGGACTTTGCTGCTGCAAGAAATACAGGCGTTGAAGCGGCAAGAGGAAAATGGTTTTTGTATATCGATGCCGATCAAATTGCCGATGAATCAATTCTTGCCATTGCTGATTTTATAAAGAGTTCTGATAGGGATACATACAACTATGCTGCGTTTTCTGAAATAAATTATGCAGATGAAAACGGCACCATTGATAATTATTTCTATCCAAAACGTCTTTATAATATGACAAAAAAAAAGAGTTATTTTTCAGGAGCTGTTCATGAAACATTGTCATTCCATGGTGAAAATTGTATTATAGACGCATGGTTTCATCATTATGGACATATGGCAAGCGTCATATCAGGCAAAGGGGAAAGAAACCAAGAAATACTCGATGAAATATTAAAAAGAGAACCGCTGAACATGAAGGCTCATAGAGAAAATGTGGTCAATCAAAAAAATGTATTTTTTCGTGTAGAATTGGCAGAAAAAGCACTGCAATTAATAGAAGAACATAAATTAAAAGTTACGGAAACAATATTTTTAAAAATAGATTTATGCAAACATTATCCACGAATCGATCGTTTCATAGATTTTGAAAAAACAGTTCAATCTTTTGAAAAGAAGAAGACGTTGCCAACGCTTGAACTTTTATACGTTGCAGGAACTGCATACAAAAATCATGGCGACGAAGAAAAAAGTATTGAGATTTTCTCAGAATATTTAACTTTATTTTTGCATTTAGAAAAAAATCCTGATCTCAGATTTCTATCTCTTGGAGTGTACGAACATAATATAAAAAAATATTTTTTCGATAAGAGTATTTATGTAGCGAATTATTATTTTGAGCAAAAAGATTATGAAACTCTAAAAGAGATATTGTCACAGATGGAAATAGAAACCGCAAAAGAACTATTTGATGATACGAAAATACTTGCATCGTATTGTTTGCTTGCAATACAATGTGGTGCAATAGACCTACTAAGTAAATTATACAAAGCAGTCAATCAAAATGGAGAAGAAAAAAATATAGATGAGTTATTGGATATTTTCAATGATTTGTATTTTTATATTTCAAAAGAAGAACAAACTGAATTTCATAACGCATTTGCAGGAGCAGACAATGTGTTTATGGCATTGAATGAGTTGCGTTCGCAGGAATATGATTTTTCAAAATGTACGGAAAATGCAATGAAAGTGTTGTCTGAGGAAGCAAATTTATATGACAATTTAATGTATTCCGATGTGTTTTATGCAACGATATTGTCACAAAAAGATCCCTTTGCATTTTATGAAAAATCAACAATGGAACATTTGAAATCAATAATTGAAAACCTCATTTTTCATCGCAAAGACGTTATCGATACGATATATGACAAATTAAAAAATCAAACTGATGGATTTGTACCGCAAAATAATTTATCGCAAATCATGATTTATGGAGAAGTATATTTTGACTGTTTCGTACGCCAAGCAACACTTAACAATGAAGCTGAAGTGCTAGACAAGGAAATGCTTGAAAAACTCAATTTATTCTTTGAGGCATATATCAAAACTATGACAGTTTACGTTGAAAAAATTTATTCAAAAAATATTTTGTCCGAAGGCAATTTCAATGCCCTAGAAACGATTCATAGCGTTGCCTACATTATGAAAGATACAATCATAACCAAAAAACAAAATCCTTCGGCATACATCTCTGCTTTAAAATCAGCAGTTGCCATTGCTCCGGAATTGCTTGTGAGCATGGAACAACTCGCAAAATTATTAGAAATTGAACTCAACGAAGCAAATACAGAACTCGATGCACTCGCAAGACAAATAAAACAAATGTTGCAAACCTTAATCCAACAAGGGGATAAGGCAAATGCCATTGAAATCTTCAAAAAATACAAAGAAATTGCACCAAATGATATGGATTTGTTGCAATTGCAACGTGCAATTGAGAATATGTAAATGTTTAAAATTTGAATAAAAGGAGTTTATTATGGCGAAAAATCAACAATTCAAATACGATTTGACCATTGGTATGATCGTAAAAAATGAAGAAAAATATTTAGAACGTTGCCTTTTGGCACTTGAGCCTTTGCGTCAACAAATTGATTGTGAACTCATAATTACTGACACAGGTTCTACAGACCGTACGGTTGAAATTGCGAAAAATTATGCCGATACATTTCTTACTTTTGAATGGTGCAATGACTTTGCAGCAGCAAGAAATCAAGGACTTTCCCGTGCAAAAGGGCATTGGTTTATGTTTGTCGATGCCGATGAAATTGCTGATGAAGAAACAATCGATAAATTGATTCAATTTATGAAATCAGATACCCGTGATACTTACGATAATGCCACTGTCGATATCATCAATTATAAAGATAAGAAGGAAATAGACTTTGATCTTCTCGTTGCCTCTCGTCTTACCAACTTAGAAAAGCGTGAACAAAAATTCACAGGGGCTTTGCATGAAAATTTACATTGGACAGACAATAGTTTTGCAATTCAAACGAAATTTTATCACTATGGTTATACCGATGCAATGAAACCGAAAAAACTTGTAAGAAATCAAGAAATTTTAGATATCATGATGGAAGAAACACCAAATGTCATGCACATTCATCAGGCAAATATCAATAACCAAACGGATGTTTTTAAAAAAATAGCACTCTGTGAAGAGACGATGAAACTTGCAGAAGAAAAAAAGATGGACGACAATGAAACGCATTTTGTTTCCATGCAATTGGTAAGATGTTACCATTTCGTTGATCGTTTTGACGATTTTGAAGCACTGCTAGACAAATACCTTACAAATGAAACGCGTGATATTTTACCAAAACTTGAAATACTTTATGCGGCGGCATTCACTTATGGGATAGAGAATTCGACTGAAAAAAAAGTTAAATATTACAAAGCATATTTGGAAATGTACCAAGCATTAGAAAGCAAACCAGATACAGTCTATATGGGTATGTGTCCGTATTTTTCTAATACTCAAGAAAAATTTGTAGAGACAAGTTTTCTTTTGGCAAGCCATTATTTAGAACAAGAAGATTTGGCTATGGTAAATCAATTGCTAAATGATATAAACTTTAAGCGATATGAAGAAGTGTTTGATAACCCAAGCAGAAAAATGGAATATATGGCACTTGCCATGAGAAGCAAATCAGAGGATTTGATTTTGCGACTATACGAATATATCAAACAAAATAAAAAGGAAGAACAGATTCTTGCATTTATCGATTCGTTAAATGATATCTATTACACAATTGCAAATGATAAAAAAATGATTTTCCATTCTTCTTTTTCAGGTGAAGAGGATACATTTTCTGCCATCAATTCCTTGCGTGAAGTGGAATACGATTTTTCAAAATGTACCTCAAAAACTTTAGAACTCTTAGACGATGACCGCTTGGCATATGAAACGCTTTTATAT
>JAWXUZ010000088.1:0-10215 GCA_044425835.1 Bacillota bacterium
CTCTTATTGTTTTTTTAGTCAACTACATTATACAGGAATTTGTGGGGGAATGCATTATTTTTTTGCAAAAAATAATGCTGAGGTGGTTACCACCCCAACATTTATTATACAACCTAAAAAAATGAGACTGTTTCCAATCTCATTTTTTATAAGTATAATATTTTATTTTTTGAATTAATTCAATTTGAATTGACTGATAGAATCTTTCATTACTGCTGCTTGGCTAGACAATTCTTCAGAAGTTGCAGCCGATTCTTCGCTGACTGCGGAGTTAGAATGCATAACATCTGAAATTTGATTGACACCCAAATTGATTCGCTTGATGGATTCTGATTGGCTATTCGTTGCCTCGGCAATCGCATCTAATGTATCTACAAAACTTGTAATGTCTTCTGTTACAGATTTTAAACTGCTGATGGTTGCTTCTGCAATTTTATTTCCTTGTTCTACGGCAATGACAGTATTATCAATCAAGTCAGAAGTATTTTTTACCGCTTCACTCGTTCTTGTTGAGAGACTTCTTACCTCATCGGCAACGACTGCAAACCCTTTTCCAGCAGTACCCGCACGGGCCGCTTCAACTGCAGCATTGAGGGCTAGGATATTTGTTTGGAACGCAACGTCTTCAATCGTTTTGACGATTTTTGTGATGGCTTCACTTTTTTCTTGAATGTCATTCATAGCATCCATCATAGCATCCATATCTTTATTGGCATCGCCCAAACGAACGGCAATGTCTTGGGAAGTTTCGTTGACAGACCTTACACTAACTGAATTTTCGTTCATTTGTTCAGTAATATCGGCAATCAAAGTATTCAATTCCGATACGCTACTCGATTGTTCTGTTGAGCCTTGTGCTAAGTTTTGTGAACCTGCGGCTACGTGGTTTGCACCAACTGAAACTTGGTCGACACTCGCTTTGATTGAATCAAGCGTAGTCGTAATTAGACCTACGAAATCGTTCATAGAAGTTTGTATGCTTTTAAAATCACCAATGAATTCAACTTCCATTTCTCTTGTGAAATCACCATGACCAAATGCACCCATACTCGCTTGGATTTCTTCTATATACGAAGCGAGGGTACGTCTTGTCATTTTCAAATTGTATGCCAATTCGCCAATTTCATCATTGCCTTCATGGGTAATTAAGTGGTGCAAGTTTCCTTTTGACATTTCTGCACTTGCAATACTCAAATCTTTGAGTGGTTTTAGTTTTCTAAAAATGGTAGATGCTGCAACCAACATTGTTAAGCACATCGATGCAAGCAAAATGATGATTAAAATAATGACCACAGTTACAGTTCCTTCGTTAAATTCGGAAGAATCCATCGCACCAACCAATTTCCAACCAACGTGTGGCACCATGCTAATGGAGGCGGTTCTTTCTGTTCCGTTCATGTCCCAAGTGACAAGATTGCCTGAACAAGATTGCAATTCGGACTCGAGAGATGCACCGCTAATGCCTACAATTGTGTACGGTTCGCCAATGTAGGAAGCATTTGTATGTGCAAGGATTGTATTTGTAGCATCAGTTACCCAAACGCTACCGGTATTGCCGATGTTGGTAAGCAAACTTGCGACAAATGAAGTTGGGATATTCATAACCACACAACCCAAAACATTGCCTTTGTCATCAAATACTGGAGCGGAAGTCGATACGACTCTCGTATTGTTTTGGCTTTGTACATATGGCGTTGTAATGATTGCTTCTTTTTGTGTGACTGCTGCGTAATAGCTGCTGTCTGTTACAGTGTTACTTGTCGATACGGTACCGTCTGACATAATGTAGTTGTCTTCTGCGACACTCAAAACTGTAATGTTGACAACATGGCCATCGTATTTATTTACGATTTGATTGAGTTCATTCAAAACAGAATCGATAGTTCTATCGTTTGCCATTGGGTTTGCTTTGCTACTTTTTGACAACAAATCGATAATGCTTTGGTTGACTGCCAATGATTCTGTTGCATCGAAATATGCGTCCATCGTGGTTTCGATTGAGCTATTTGCATTGGCAATGACTTCTAGCATATAGTCTTCTTGAGTTTCTCCCATTTTTGTACCAACGTAAATTGCAATCACCGTAATTACAACAACGTTAATTGCAAGCATTGTGAGAGCCAATCTTGCAATTACATCTAGTACAATCGACTTCTGTTTGCCTGAACTTTTTGTGCTTTTTGTTGTTTTTGCCATTTCCATACACTCCTTTGTTTACTCTTCGTTAGCTGTTTTTGATTATAAAAAATACTAAGATAAAAAATCAGAATCTATATAATCTATAAGATTTATAAATAATTCGTGTTATTTACAATAACATTCAGCGTCAAACCGATATTTTTTTACTTGTATGACACATTATAGCAAATATATAGAACTTTTGTCAACTAAAATCATACTTTTTTGCCGAATTATGTAAAAATTTATGTGAAATATTATAAATTTAATGCGTTAATATGTTCTCTAAAAACTTTAATGGTTTACTTTAATAATTTACTTGACTAAAGTGGTAAAAAGAGATAAGATAAAAGAATAAATCGGAGGTGTCTTATGTCAATATCAAAAATGTTATTCAAAAAAGAAGAAGAAGTCATATTCAGCTTACGTGCAATTTTTGAGCGATATGGCTACAAAAAATTCAAAATGAGCAAGTTTGAGGAATACGACTTTTATGCAGAAAATAGGAGTTTTCTCGGGAATGAACGCATACTTACATTTAGTGGAATGGACGGGAAATTGCTGGCTCTGAAGCCTGATGTCACGCTGTCAATCATAAAAAATGCAAAGGGCAATTCTTCTCCTGTTCAAAAAGTGTATTACAACGAAAATGTATACCGTGGAAAAAAAGGCACGGGTGAGTACAAGGAAATCATGCAAGTGGGGTTGGAATATATCGGTGAAGTCGATGCATATGCGACTTTGGAAGTGTTGCAACTCGCACAAAAAAGCCTTGCAGCCATCAGCCCTACGTACATCATGGACATTTCCCATATGGGATTTGTGATGGGGCTTTTGGAAGAATTGCCGCTCGATTTTCATGAAAAAGAGATGTTGCTGTCTGTAATCAAAGACAAAAATGCACACGAAATCAGAAAGATTTGTGAAAAGAAAAGCATTGCTGAGGAAGAAATCCATCGTATTATTGAAGTGACGGGACTGTATGGTCCTTTGAATGAAATACTCGAAAACGCAAAAAAACTTTGCAAAAATCAGAAAATGACAGATGCAATCAGTGAACTTTACGACTTAAGTCTGTTTTTGAAAACAGATGATGTCAGACAAAGTATCAACTTAGATTTCTCTATCGTCAATGATATGGATTATTACAACGGCATTGTGTTCCAAGGATTCATTGAAGGTGTGCCGACAGGGGTATTGTCTGGTGGTCGTTACGACCAGTTGGTACATAAATTAGGAAAAGAATCGGGAGCGATAGGTTTCGCTGTCTACCTTGATTTATTGGAAAATTTAGATGTGAAAAAAGAAGAATATGATGTCGATGTATTGTTGCTATATAATGAAGAAACTGATTTGACTGCCTTAATCAATGGGGTGGAAATGTTGATGAATGGCGGACAGAGTGTGCGTGTGCAGAAAAAAGACACGGGCGATTTGAAATACAAACAACTGCTTGCAATCAAAGAAAGGGGGCTTGAAATCATTGGATAAATGGATAAATATTGCTTTGCCAAAAGGCCGTTTGGGAGAAAAAGCGTACCAAATATTTGAAAGCATTGGATACGGTTGTCCGTCAATCAAAGAAAATAACCGCAAATTGATATTTGAAAATGAGGAAAATCACGTCCGCTATTTCTGGGTCAAACCGTCAGACGTTGCCATTTACGTGGAACGTGGGGCGGCAGATGTTGGTGTCGTTGGGAAAGATATTTTGCTCGAACAAAATTCAGATGTTTACGAACTCTTAGACCTTGGTATGGGAAAATGTCGCATGGCAGTCGCTGGAAAAAAAGGTGGTCGACTCGACCCTGACAAAACGATTCGAGTGGCGACGAAATTTCCAAACATTGCGAGGGAATTTTACCGCAAGCAAAGTCGAGAAATTGAAATTATAAAGTTGCACGGTTCGATTGAAATCGCACCGATTTTGGGCATGAGCGATGTCATTGTCGATATCGTAGAAACAGGTACAACGCTCAAAGAAAACGACTTGGCACCGTGGGAAGATATCGTAGAAATCAGTGCGAGACTCATTGCCAATAAGGCGAGTTTTAAGTTTATGAATGCGTCCATTCAAGAAATGTGCAAAAAAGTCGAGAAAATGGTATAAAAAAAGTAATTTGAAAAGGTTTATTACTTTTTTTCGTTAGGCTTGGTTTTTATTGTGATTCCCTTGACTTTTTTATGGAAATTTGTTACACTGAAATTAGATGTGGTTTGCGTTTCAAATAAAATGCCACATGATGAAGAAAGTGCATTTTATATTTGATGTAAAATCACGAGATTCATTGCAACAATTTACAAATTTTAGGAGGTACAATTTATGTCTGAAACTACGATGGCACAAGGGAAAATTGAAATTGCGGAGGAAGTTTTGAGCATCATTGCTGTAACTGCGGCGATGGAGGTTGAGGGCGTTGCAACGATGTCTTCTAAAACGTTCACTGAATTTTTTGGAAAGAAAGGCAACACGAAGTGCATTCGTGTCTGGAGAGAAGACAACGTGGCAGTTGTTGACATTGAAATTGTTTTGAATTTCGGTGAGAAAGTGCCAAAAGTTGCAAAAGAAGTACAAGAAAAAGTAAAAAGTGCATTGGAAACAATGGCGGGTGTGGAAGTCCAAGCTGTCAATGTCACAGTCAGTGCCATTACAAAAGAAAAAGCAAGTAGCCCTTTGACAAAAGAAGAAGTGTAATTTTCGGTGACTTTTTAGAAGTTGCCCCGTAAAACCACCCTGATTCTTTGGGTGGTTTTACGTCTATATAGAGCGTGGAGTGCGAAAGTGCTAGGAGTGCGAGGAGTGAGTGGGACATGAGTAGAAGAACGGCAAGAAAAAATGCGTTTTACTTACTATTCCAGATGGAGTTTGCAAATAGTGAGGAATACACAGAGGTCAAAGAAATATTTTTCGAGGCACAAGAAATTGAAATTGAAGCGGAATTGAAATCGTTTATGATGCAACTTGTAGATGGTGTTTGCGAGCATAAAATGGAAATCGATGAAATCATAGATTCGTATGCAAAAGGCTGGAAAGTCGATAGGCTGTCGAAAGTCGATTTGGCTATTTTGCGTTTGGCAGTATTTGAATTGCGATTTTTCCCAGAAACACCACAAGGTGTGGCAATCAATGAAGCGGTAGAGCTTGCAAAAAAATTCAGCGGAGACGATGCACCGTCATTTGTCAATGGTGTACTGGGACAAATTATCAAAGAATAACGTATGAAATCTTCAATTAGTGTAGCCTAAAATTATAAAATTTTGTAAATACTTAGGCTAACAAAAATAAAGTTTTTGTCCGCTTTTTTCAAAAAGTGGCAGGTGTGGACAGCGTCCACGGTCTTAAAAAATAAAGTTTTAAATAGTTACACCACACCACCGAAAAGAGGTTCGTCATGGAACAAAAAGTATTTACAATTAGACAAATCAACCAATACATCAAAAGTCTTTTGGAAATGGATTGTATTTTGCAAGGCTTTTTCGTTCGTGGGCAAATTTCTAATTTCAAACGTCATACATCAGGACATCTTTATTTTTCGCTAAGAGATGAAACAGGTGTGATTTCTTGTGTCATGTTCCGATCAGAGGCTTCTTATGTGCCGTTTGCATTGGAAAATGGTATGGAAGTTGTGGCATATGGCAATGTGACGATCTATGAAAAAATGGGACAATTGCAACTATACGTCAGTATGATTGAACCTGTTGGCATCGGTGCATTGCAATTGGCCTTTGAACAACGAAAAGAAAAATTGCAAAAAGAAGGACTATTCGATCCTGATTTCAAGAGGGAATTGCCACAGGAAATCAAAACGATAGCTGTCGTCACTTCCGCAACTGGTGCCGTCATTCGTGACATCATCAAAGTGGTAAAACGCAGAGACCCTCGCATAAGAATTGCCATATTCCCCTCTTTGGTGCAAGGCGAAACGGCAGCAACTGCTCTCGTAGGGGCAATTCGTTTGGCAAATGCATGGCAAGAAGCAGATGTACTCATTGTGGCCCGTGGCGGTGGTTCGATGGAGGACTTGGCGGCGTTCAATGAAGAGAGTGTCGCCCGTGCGATTTTCGCTTCGGAGTTGCCTGTCATATCCGCAGTCGGTCATGAAACTGATTTTACGATTGCAGATTTCGTAGCCGATGTCAGGGCATCGACTCCTTCTGTGGCAGCGGAACTCGTTTCGACTCCACTGGAACAATATCTGGAGGAAGTTGCGTACCTTTCAAGGCGACTGTCGTCGGTTGTCGTGGCAATTTTTGCTGAAAACAAACGTCGACTGGAATATTTATCTGGTGCGATTGAACGTACAAATCCACAGAAATTATTGCAACAACACCAGCAACAACTCTCAAGCAACGAAAGGCGAATGCACCTTGCTATGCAACACAACTTAGAGCGTGGAGCCAAAAAACTTGAACTGCTCGATTCGAGATTGCAAGCACTGTCTCCGCTCCGAGTGATGAAAAAAGGATATGCACTCGTGCTAGATCAAAATGAACGAGTACTAAATACCATTTCCCAAGTCGAAATTGGCGACAATATACAACTACAATTGAGTGACGGGACACTCTTTGCAACTGTGACCAAACGAAAGGGGCATGTAAATGGCAACGAAAAAAAAGCAGACATTTGAAGAATCATTGCTTGCGTTAGAGCAAATTGTAGAAACGCTAGAGCAAGAAGAACTTCCCCTAGAAAAAGCGGTTAGCTTATACAAAGAAGGAGCGAAACTTTCCGCCATTTGCCAAGAAAAACTCCTGCAAATAGAAGGGGAAATCATCATCTTACAAGGAGACGGGGACGATTTGAAGCAATCGAATTTTATTGAGGAGGAAGACCATGAGTGAACTTAAGCAAGAGATGGAGCGGTTTCAAGTAGAAATTGAAGATGCATTGGAACAATGTTTGCCACCACAACTTGCATTTCCACCAGTCATTTTTGAAGCCATGCGATACAGTGCAAAGGCCGGTGGCAAGCGACTACGACCGATGCTTTTGCTTTCGGCTTGTAACGCAGTTTCTGGCAGTCATAAAAAAGCCATGCCTTTTGCGTGTGCAGTGGAAATGATTCACACGTATTCGCTAATTCATGATGATTTACCTGCTTTGGATAACGATGATTTTCGCCGTGGTCTCCTAACGTGCCACAAAGTATTTGGTGAAAATATGGCAATTCTTGCCGGAGATGGTCTCTTTAGCTTCGCAGTAGAGCTGATGACCGATACTTGTTGTCAAAAAGAAGATGTGGAAGCGTTGCGATTTCTAAAAGCCATGCAAACGATTCTAAAAGGCATTGGCATACAAGGTATGTTGGTGGGACAAGTTGCCGATGTGTATTATGAAGGCAAGGAGATGGAGCGACAAATTCTCGACTACATTCACTTGCATAAAACAGCTGATTTTATTGCAGTTTCACTGAAAGCAGGGGCAATTCTTGGCGGTGCAGATGAAAAAGTACAAGAAGAATTTCGCTTGGCTGGTGAAAAAATGGGTATTGCTTTTCAAATTGTTGACGATATCTTAGATGTAACAAGTACGTTGGAAGTCCTCGGCAAGCCAATTGGCAGTGATGAAAAAAACGACAAGACGACGTATGTGACTATGTTTGGGGTTGAACCATCGAAAAAATACGTAAAAAAATTGACGGGTGAAGCCAAAGTACATTTGCAAGCAACAGGAATGCAAACTGAATTTTTAGAAGAATTGGCACAGTATTTGATGACGAGAATACATTAACTACGACTACCGAAAGGAGAACAAGATGAATATCGCAGGAATTGCTCAAAATAAGTGTCTATGGGCGGCAGTGCTTTCTTGGGCGATTGCACAATGCTTGAAAATCGTACTCGTGTACTTGAAAGAAGATCGTTTCGATGCCACTCGCATTATAGGTTCTGGTGGCATGCCAAGTTCGCATTCTTCGCTGACGATGGCCTTGAGTACGAGCATTGGAAAATATTACGGCTTTGATTCGGCCTATTTTGCCATTGCATTGATTTATGCAGTCGTTGTGATGTATGATGCTGCTGGTGTGCGGAGAGCTGCCGGGAAACAGGCGGAAATGATCAATTATTTTATGACACACCATCACCAAGGGGCGGAACGCAAAGAAAAATTGAAAGAATTGTTGGGGCATACCCCTCTCGAAGTATTTGCTGGTGCATTTTTAGGAATCGGTGTCGGTCTGTTATTTTAATTAGGAGGAATGTACATGGCAACACCAACGAAAGAAAGGCTCGATGTCGTCTTAGTCCAACGCAATTTGGCGACGTCAAGAGAACTTGCAAAAGCATACATCATGTCGGGAATTGTATACGTCGATGGCATGAAAGAAGACAAAGCTGGCACGAAAATTCCGCTGACTGCTACAGTTGAAGTGCGTGGCAATACCATGAAATACGTCAGTCGAGGTGGCTATAAATTAGAAAAAGCCATTGCCTCATTTGGCATTGTTTTGAAAGATACCATTTGTCTTGATATTGGTGCATCTACTGGTGGATTTACCGATTGTATGTTGCAAAATGAAGCGAAAAAAGTATATGCAATTGATGTGGGCTACGGTCAATTTGCGTGGAAATTACGCACGGACGAAAGAGTCGTTTGCTTAGAAAAAACGAATGTCCGCTATATTACTGAAAAAGAAGTGCCTGATCAAGCAGATTTTGCTTCTATCGATGTATCGTTCATTTCTTTGACGAAAATTTTAAAAGCAGTACTAAATGTCATGGCAGAAGAAGCGTCGTTGGTTTGCTTGATTAAGCCACAATTTGAAGCTGGGCGAGAAAAAGTCGGCAAAAAAGGTGTCGTAAAAGATCCAACGGTTCACCGTGAAGTCATCGAAAAAATCGTATTATTTGCAAATGAAAGAGAACAAACAGGACACCACCTTCAAGTCATGGGGATTGATTTTTCACCAATCAAAGGACCAGAAGGCAATATTGAATACTTAATTTATTTAAAAAAAACGAAAGAGGGAGCTGTCACAGACGGAATTTCTCTTGAAGCATCACAGGAATTAATTGAGAAAGTCGTTGCAGAATCGCATACAAAAGCAACGTAAAGTAGGTGTGAAAATGAAAAAAATTGGACTCGTTCCAAATCAAATAAAAGATCGGGGATACCATTACACAAAGAGACTCATTTCTCATTGTGTGCAAAATGGACATACCCCACAAATTACAGAAGAAATCGGAATTGCCACAGGATTTTTGGAGTATGCTGTCACAGAGCAAGTGCTGTTTCAGCAGTCGGATTTCATTATTTCGTTAGGTGGCGATGGCACTTTGCTCGGTGTGGGACGAAAAGCTTCCTATTATAATGTGCCGATTTTAGGTATCAATTTGGGGACACTTGGATTTTTGACAACTGCCGAAAAAGAATCGTCTGAAGTGGCAGTCGATGAGGTACTTTCGGGGCAGTACACACTCGAAAAAAGAATGCTCTTGCAAGCAAAATTGGAAGGGAAGGCAGAAGAAAGCATTGCCTTAAACAACATTTGTATCACTCGTGCAGGGGTGTCGACCATTCTTGAAATACGTATTTACGTCAATGATTTGTATATGGATACGTTGCGTGCAGACGGTGTCATTGTCTATACTCCGACAGGTTCAACGGCATACAATTTATCGGCAGGTGGCCCGATTTTGCAAGCCAATGGCAATATGATTGGCATTACGCCGATTGCTGCACATACGCTGACGAGTCGACCGTTTGTGCTGTCGGCAGAAGATGTCATTAAGCTTGAGGTGTATTCTGATAAGGGTGCGTCATACAACTTGACAGCAGATGGACAAGAACACCTTTTGCTGGAGGATAGAACGATAATTGAAATTACAAAAGCAAAAAATCATGTGAGTATTATGAAAACGAAGGAACAAAATTTTTATGATGTGTTGAGGCAAAAACTTTCGAGATGAAAAAATAAAATACCTAATTAGTGACTGCTGATTAAGTGAAAGATTCTAAAATCAAGGGATAAAACCTTGAGACTCTGTCTCAAACTCTGCGATTTTTTGAAAAAAATCGAGTAAAACTTTCTTTTT
>JAWXUZ010000089.1:0-9993 GCA_044425835.1 Bacillota bacterium
AAGAAGAACACGATCACGATCATGAAGAAGAACACGATCACGACCATGATGAAGAAGAACATGACCACGATCATGAAGAAGAAGAACATGACCACGATCATGAAGAAGAAGAACACGACCACGATCATGAAGAAGAAGAACACGACCATGACCATGATGAAGAAGGTCATACACATTCTCATGAAGATGAACATATCTGGTTGTCTCTCAAAAATGCAATTACTATCTGTGAAGCGATTGCAAATGAATTGACAGCAATTAATAGTGAAGGCAATTATATTGAAAATGCAAACAAATACATCGAAGCTTTGGCGAGCCTTGATGCAGAATACGAAACAATGGTAGACGCTTCGGAAACAAATACGTTGCTCTTTGCTGACCGTTTCCCATTCCGCTATCTCGTTGACGATTATGGAATTGATTACTACGCTGCGTTTTCTGGTTGTTCAGCAGAAACAGAAGCGAGCTTTGAAACAATCATGTTCCTATCTCAAAAATTAGACGAATTGGACTTAGAAGAAATCATCATCATTGATGGTTCTGATGCAAAAATTGCAGAAACAGTCAACTCCAATTCTGCAAATGACCAAGAAACGATTGTGATGGATTCAATGCAGTCAATCACAGCTAGCGATGTTACAAGCGGAGCAAGCTACCTTGACATTATGAAACAAAATTTAGAAGTATTAGGAATTGCTTTGGATTAATTAAAATAAGATGTAACTGTTCAGAACTTTATTTTTTTAAGACCGTGGACGCTGTCCACACCTGCCATTTTTTGAAAAAAATGGAGTAAAACTTTCATTTTTACAAACTTTAGCGTACTAAAAAACTTCAGGAACTGAATCTTTTAACAAATTTATTAGGGTACTGAATAGATACAATAAGATAAAAAAATGTGAAAAGGGCGTGTCGCAATCGTTTTGGAACTTTTGATTGGTTGACACGTCTCATTTTCTATAGTAAAATAAAACTATATCAATGTGCAATCCTCATGTAGAAATGGAGGCAGTTTCTATGGCACAAATAATTTGCAAAGATATGACCTTAGGGTATGAGGGCAATGTCATTTTGCGAGATCTTAATTTTCAAATTCACCAAGGCGAATACCTTTGTATCCTTGGGAAAAATGGTGCAGGGAAAAGTACACTTTTGAAATCTATGCTCAATCTGAAAAAACCAATTTCTGGTGAATTCATATTGGGAGATGGTTTGTTGCGTACTGATTTTTCCTACCTCACGCAGCAAAACGAAATACAAAAAGATTTTCCCGCTTCGGTACGAGAAATTGTACTGTCGGGCTGTCAAAATCGCACAGGGTTCATTCCTTTTTATAACAAAAAAGACAAGGAACGTGCCAATGAAATCATGGAACGCATGGGCATTTTGTCTCATGCAAAAACTTGTTTTCGGGAACTTTCGGGCGGTCAGCAACAAAGGGTGTTACTCTCTCGTGCGTTGTGTGCCACGAAAAAGATACTCTTTCTCGATGAGCCAGTGGCGGGTCTTGACAAGTACGCAAGTGAAGATTTATACAAAATCATTGCCGATCTCAACCAAAAAGATGGAATGACTATCGTTATGATTTCGCATGATATCGAAAAAGCAATCGACCAAGCCACACATATTTTATACATTGGCGATACCAAATTTTTCGGTACGAAAGACGACTATCTCAAACAAGAAAATATGCTATTTACAACAAAAACTGTGGAAGGGACGGTGCAAAATGATTGAAAAATTAATCACTTATTTGCAATATCCTTTCGTGATGTATGCCATGATTGTTGGTGTTTTGATTTCGCTTTGTGCCTCGCTCGTTGGGGTGGCGTTGGTATTGCGGAGATTTTCGCATATTGGCGATGGGCTGTCGCACGTTTCCTTTGGGGCAGTGGCAGTGGCAGCTGTTTTGAATCTCACAAATAATATGCCATTTGTTTTGCTGATGACCATCATTTGTGCAGTTTTTTTACTGAAAACGGGGCAAAATACATTAATCAAAGGCGATGCTGCAATTGCCATGCTTTCCGTTGGGACGATGGCAGTCGGCTATTTGATTATGAATGTATTTTCTGTATCGAGCAATCTGTCGGGGGATGTGTGTACGACGCTCTTTGGCTCGACTTCCATACTGACACTATCTGCAACGGAAGTCAATTTCAGTATTGTGTTGTCGCTACTCGTTGTCGTGATATTCATTTTATTTTATAATAAAATTTTCGCTGTCACTTTCGATGAAAGTTTTTCAGTTGCAGTCGGTACAGAAGTGCAAATGTACAATTTATTGATTGCCGTAGTGACAGCCGTCATCATCGTACTTTCAATGAAGCTCGTTGGCACACTTTTGATCACTGCGTTGATTATTTTTCCGCCAGTTTCGGCGATGCGTGTATTTAAAAATTTCCGTGCCGTGGTGATTTGCTCGGCAATCATAGCCATTATTTGCTCTATCATTGGCACGTCAGTTTCGATTGTGGCAGGGACACCTGTCGGATCAACGATTGTCGTGGCAAACATTGTATTTTTAGGTATTTTTGCTCTGATCGGAAAAATTCCTTTGAGGGGATAATTGGATTAAGCTAAAATTTTAGGAGGGGTTCTTTATGAAAAAAATAATTTCTATTTCTTTGTTAATTGGTGTGATGTGTGCTTTGTCATCGTGTGGTGAAAATTCTGTAAATGCGGCATCGACTGAGGCAAAAGAAGTGCAAGAATCTCTTCTAAATGACATTACAAAAATTTCTGATATCCCATCAACGATCGTGATCGATGAATCGAAAGAAGTGTCAGAAGAAGCAAAAGCAAATACACTCAGTCGAATCGAAGAAGTGACAGAAGCAGAATCAGATATTGTAATCGATAATATCATTCAAGAACAAATTGAAGACCAAATTGAAATGCAAGAGCAAATTCAGCAAGAGCAAGAACAAGTCGATCCAAAAGAATTGGTGCAAAGTTTAGTTGATGAAGTACTAGCAGAAGCTGCAGCAACCGCACCAGAACCAATTGCAACGACAACTGGGCCATACAAAACAGCCGGAGCAGTCGATGTCGATTTGACGGAGATGAGCGTGACGATGATTTATGCCAATCTCTATATGATGGTGACAATGCCAGAAGAGTACCTCGGCAAAAACATCAAAATGACAGGCGAGTTCGATGTGTATGAAAGTGAAGATGGCGAAGTGTATTTTGCAGTGGCAGTCACTGATGAAGAAGCCTGCTGTCGTCAAGGATTCGCTTTGGAATTTTTAGATGATTCGTCGTATCCGAATGGATTTCCAGATGCCAATTCTGAAATTACAGTCGTTGGGCGGTTTGAGGCAATGCAACATCCTGACTGGAGCATGACGTACTACCATCTAGTCGATGCGTATTTGGTGCAGTGATGTAGTGTATTAATGAAAATAAAAATAGATACCCCCTTGAGTCGTTTGCCGATTCAAGGGGGTATTGTTTGTTGTGGGTATAGATTCATATAAAATTCGAGTTTTCTAAGGTTTGTCTCGTTCTTATTGGGGAGTCATTTTCCCCTATATTTTGGGGCTGTTCTCAATTCTTGAAGGAAATTTCTGCCATCTCCCGACTGGGCCACATTTTATAAAACGTGTTTTAACTCAATTTGAATTGTGAAATCGAATCTTTCATTACCGTAGCTTGGCTAGACAATTCTTCTGATGTTGCTGCCGATTCTTCACTAACTGCTGAATTGGAATGCATAACGTCAGAAATTTGGTTGACACCGTCATTGATTTTTTTGATGGAATCTGATTGATGTTCAGAGGCCACTGCAATTTCATCTAACGTACCAACAAAATCGTTGATTTCTTGTGTCACTTCTTTCAAACTCTCAATCGTAGCTTCTGCAATTTTATTGCCTTGCTCTACTGCTGCTACTGTATTGTCAATCAAATCAGATGTATTTTTTACCGCTTCACTCGTTCTTGTCGAAAGATTTCTTACTTCATCGGCAACAACGGCAAACCCTTTCCCTGCTGCCCCAGCACGAGCCGCTTCAACCGCAGCATTTAGAGCAAGGATATTTGTTTGGAATGCAACATCTTCAATCGTTTTGACGATTTTTGTGATGGCTTCACTTTTTTCTTGAATGTCGTTCATTGCGTGCATCATGTCGTCCATATCTTTGTTCGTTGCATCAAGTCTTTTTGCAATGTCTAGTGACGTTTCATTGACCGAACGCACATTGTCTGTACTCTTGTGAATTTGGTCTGAGATATCTGTGATTAGAGAATTGAGTTCAGACACACTGCTCGATTGCTCTGTCGTACCTTGTGCCAAGTTTTGTGAACCAGAGGCAACGTGATTTGCTCCCACGGTAACTTGTTCCACGCTAGAACGCAAAGAATCAAGTGTATTTGTAATCAATTTCACAAACGAAGTCATGGAAGTTTGGATTTCTTCAAAATCACCAACGAACTCGACTTCTATTTCTCTCGTAAAATCACCATGTCCAAATGCTTCCATACTCGCTTGGATTTCTTCTATATAAGAAGCAAGTGTACGTCTTGTCATTTTCAAATTGTGTGCAAGTACACCGATTTCATCATCACTTTCATGCGTAATCAAATGGTGCAAATTCCCTTTTGACATTTCCGCACTGGCAATGCTCAAATCTTTTAGCGGTTTCAATTTTTTGTAAATTGTAAGCCCACTCACACATACAATCAAAAGCATCGAAAGAAGTTGTGTAGCAAATAACATGTACGCCACACTCGCTGCACCCGCTGTATATTCAGTCGTATCCATTGCTCCAATCAATTTCCAACCTAAGTGTGAAATCAAACCAACAGTAGCAGTACGCTCTACGCCACCCATATCCCAATTGACTATATTGCCTGAACAAGAATTCAATTCTTGTACCAAAGCGTCACCGCTAATTCCTAGAACAGTATACGATTCACCGATGTAAGATGGATTCGTATGTGCAAGGATTGTATTGCTAGAATCGGCTACCCAGATACTACCTGTGTCTCCAAAGGTAGAAAGCAAGCTGGCAACAAAAGAAGTCGGAATGTTGATTACGACACAACCCAACACATTGCCTTTTTCATCAAATACAGGAGCCGATGTCGATACGATTCTCGTATTGTTTTGGCTTTGCACGTATGGTTCAGTGATGATTGCTTGTTTGTCTGTAACGGCTTTGTAATAACTTTCACCAGTGACTGTAGCACTTGTAGAAACGGTACCATCTGACATAATGTAGCTATCTTCTGCCACACTTAGAACTGTAATATTGATGACGTGGCCATCGTGTTTGTCCACGATCGTATTCAATTCATGCAAGACAGAATCGATATTGTCATTTTCAGCCATAGGTGAAGATTTGCTACTTTCTGACAACAAATCAATGATACTTTGGTTGACTGATAACATTTCAGCAGAATCAAAATAGCCCTCCATCGTCGTATAAATCGTAGAATTTGCATTGTCAATGATTTCTAATATGTAATTTTTTTGTGTAGCAGACATTTTCGATCCTGCGTAAATTACAACAATCGTTATGACAACGATATTGATTGCCAACATAGCCATAGTTAATTTTGAAATTACGTCTGCGATGATGGATTTGTGTGCGTGTTCGTTCTTGATTTTTTTGATCTGCATGTGTACTCTCCTTTTCGCTTAGAGGTTCCTCTGTATTTAGTTCATTATGCGGTTCCAGAATTTTTCTAGTAAATACGAAAAATCTAATGATGTAGCTTAAAACTTACTTAATAATTAAAATATGTATTCATACTAGTATAGTATATCAAATAGAGTGTCTACTTGTCAACTAAAATCACCTTTTGTCATACAAAAAAATATATGCCAAATATCGCAATTTTCAAAAAAACTAATATAAATTCTACTACAGAAATTGTATTTCATTATTGAATTTACCATAAAACTAGTAAAAATTTACTTGTATTCCAAAGTATTTATAATTTTACACAAATAGTAAAACCTTATTATTTTGATTTTTGGTCATTATTTTCTTCAGTAGAAACAGGTGAGATATCTTCCTTTTTCATCATATCGAGAAGAAAATTTCCATTATTTTCTTGGGATCCAGTTCCATACCGTTTTTCGCAATATCTTTGCCATTTTCTGTAAAACATCAACCAAAACATACCTACTGTGATGCCAACCAAAAATCCGCCAATGAGTAAAGTAAATAGTGATGTCATATTAAAAATACCTCCAAAATTCACAATTTACACTCGATACGCCTCCATCATGACATTGATTTGGGCATTGAGTTGTTTTAAGCCGTTTAAGTCATCGTTGTTCCAAATTTCAATGAATTGGCGGTTCCATTTGTCGACATCTTCTAAATTCGTGCTGACATGTAGTTTGTGAATATTTTCTAAAATATTCGTCACAAGGCTCGATTTTAGCTCATACTGGCGTTGGGCATTCGTCATTTCTTCACGAATTGTCGCCATTTCTTGGTCGAGTCGATACGCTGCCTCTGCACAATTTGTGAGTCGCTCTTGCAAGATTTCGGGGATATTGCCATCGTATTTGTACCGCAAAGAATGTTCTGCCGTTGCCCAAAAATTCATGGCATTCGTACGAATTTGAATTTCTGCAAAGACTTCTTTTGGGCCCGTCGCCGTATTGATTGGATATTTGATGATCATATGGTAACTACGATAACCGCTCTTTTTCGTATTTGTGATATAATCACGTTCTTCTATGACTTTCATATCGCCACGGCCTCGAATCATTTCAGCTGTTTTTTCGATGTCTTCCACGAATTTGCATAAGATACGAATGCCTGCGATGTCCTCGATTTTTTCCTCAATCAGATCGAGAGGAATGTCTTTTCGTTTCGCTTTTTCCATGATGCTACCTGTTTTTTTGACACGTCCCGAAACATTGTCAATTGGCGAATACAGTTCCAAATAGCGACATTCTGCATCGAGATTTTTGATTTTTAATAGCAATTCTTGTACCACTTGTTGACGCACGTAAAGTAGTTCACGCCAATTCAATCCGTCCATAAATAAATTCTCCTTAAATTTTTAGTGTTTCAGTTGTAAATCACAGCATTTATTTTATATATTTAGTTATTATATCATAATTTTATCTGAATTGCAAACAACTTCATCATAAATCATAAAATTTTCTGATTTTTTATTTTTCATTTTCAACAGCTACATCTATATTACGGAAAATTGCTTGACAAATCCATACGGCAAGTGTATTATATATGAAAAAAGTAAAAATGTTTACATCCGAACCAATCAACAGAGAGGAAGCGGAATTTATGAGAGTATCAGAGATGGCAAGAACGCAAACGTACCAAGAGCAATATGGATACGGTGCAAGCAAAAATAGTACAGGGCAATCCATGGAAGAAATTGGGCGACAAAGAGCAGAGGCACATATGCAAGAATTGAGAGATTCAGGGTATCTCGTTGAAGACGGCGACACGAGCTGGAAAAAAGTCATTCCAATTTCTGATGATGTGAAAGCCAAAGTGGCTGCGTATGTTGAAAATCAGTATGTGAATCAACAAGGCTGGTATTTGGCGGGGCAAGAGAGTCTAGGCGATATTTCCTATGCATATACACAAACACTCGAACCGTCAGAACGACTCTCTGCCGGTTGGAGCGTGCAACAATACTGCGATGAGATTTCTGCACAATACAAAGCGAAAATCAATGAAACAAATCCGAATTGGCCTTACGATGGTTCGGGTTACGATTCGAGTATATTTGATGATTTCACTCCTCATGCATCTCTCGATGTGAAAGCGTAAGGGGGCGACTGTATGAATATTCAATTTGGAAGCACGAGAAGTCCATTTGCAAGAGCCACGCAAACGAACACGCAACAAACTACAAAACAAAAAGCAAGCGAAAACGAAGCACCAACTGCAAAGCAAGTGGAAACGCAGATTTATCAAAATTTCGCAAACGACTACGCAAAAAATCAACAGGAATCGGCTGAACTCCAAGCATTGACTGCAAAAATGAAAAATGGCGAACAACTCACACCTGAGGAAGAACAATATATGAAGTCGAAAAATCCAGAAATGTACAAAGAAGCAGAAGAGATTGCAAAAGAGTCGAAGCAGTACCAAAACGCACTCGATCAAGCAGAAACGAAAGAAGATGTCGACAAAGTGAAAGTCGAAACCCTCGCAAAATATGCCTCCGAGCTGAAATCTGTAGAGAATAATCCGTACATTCCAGATGGCAAAAAACTAGAAATTGCAGAGAAAATCAACGAGCAGTTGAACGTTGTCGCTAAAAATCATACGGAGTTTGTAAGCAGTGAAGCGTTTGACAAATTGCCTCATGAAGCGAATGTGGACGAAACAACTTCTGCGACTGCCACAGCAGAAAATGAGACAATTGCTCCAGATGAAGAAGCAGTCAAAGAACAAATCCACCACATAAAAAAAAGTGTAGTGGACAAAAATAAAAATATAGTGCCGATGGGCGATGGGCGAGTCAATGCAAAGGCATGATACTCGTAATTAATGGTTTACACCCTTTAAAAATTTCCAATTTTGAATATTTTATTTGAAATCGGAATTTTTTTATTTGACTAAAGCATAGATAACACTACAGAAAATAGTACATTCACAAGCAACTTCCCCATAAATCCGAAAATTTTTCTTATATTAATGTAATTTCATAAAATTTTTTCGCTCAAACGTAGACGACACCCAAAAAACATGGTATACTAACTATGAAAAATTATGTACAAATGCATACTACAATAAAGTAATGTTGATTTTACGGGAGTCATTTTTATGGAATCAGAAACTACAGCAACGAAAAAATCAATCAAATCCATCAAGGAAGACCTTTCAAATTGTGCAATCAATGCCATAGACGAGATGATTCTCCTTTATGAAAATGACGAAAGAAAAGGTGTCATGCAAGCCCTTTCGCAAGCAAAAAAGCGAAAGGAAGCCCATATCCTTGAGCTTGCACGCATGAAACACTGCATGCGGTACGAGATGGAATATTACGAAAAAGGCTACGATACCATCGGTGGCATTGACGAAGTGGGGCGAGGCCCTTTGGCAGGCCCTGTTGTGGCGGCTGTCGTCATTTTGCCAAAGGATTGTGATATTTTAGGCATAGACGATTCCAAGAAATTATCAGAAAAAAAACGCATTGCCCTCGATTTGGAAATCCGTGAAAAAGCCATTGATTTCGGCATCGGTGTCGTGCCGCCGACTCGCATTGATGAAATTAATATTTTGCAAGCCACACTCGAAGCCATGCAAATTGCACTGTCGAATTTGAAAGCACCACCCCACGCTTTGCTCGTAGATGCGTTGACGATTCCCAATGTGAAAATTCCGCAAAAGTCCATCGTGCATGGCGATGCAGAAAGCCTTTCCATCGGGGCGGCAAGTATCATTGCAAAAGTCTATCGTGATGCTTTGATGACAGAGTACCACGCAAAGTACCCTGAATATGGTTTCAACAGCAATAAGGGCTACGGCTCAAGCAGTCACATTGCTGCCATAAAAACTGTAGGTGCTTCTGACATTCACAGACAAACCTTTCTGAAAAATTTTATAGACGAAGACTCCTCAGCCGATCAAAAAGGAGCTGTCGGCGAAGCTTTGACGGTCAAGCAAATGGTGAAAATGGGCTATGAAATTTTGTCAACGAATTACAGTGTGTACGGTGTTGGTGAAATCGATATTATCGCAAAAAAAGAGAATTTTATCGTATTTACAGAAGTGAAATACCGCTCCTCAAACTACGCAGGAGCACCTATGGAAGCCGTCGACGAGAAAAAGCAAAAACGTATGATCGCTGTCGCAAATGCATATATTCAAGAGAATGATGTCTCGGCATTTGATTTGCGTTTTGATGTGGCGGAATTGCTAAAGAAAGATGGGAAAATGCAATTTCGTTATACGGAGAATGTATTTTGGATAGAATGAGCAGTTGGCAGTTGGCAGTTGGCAGTTGACAGTTGGCAGTTGGCAGTTGACAGTTGGCAGTTGGC
>JAWXUZ010000090.1:0-9983 GCA_044425835.1 Bacillota bacterium
CATTCCCAAAATCATCTGAACAAACAGCAAGTGTAGAAACTTAAGGAATTAGCCAATATGATGGTGGAATGTGCATAAAAAATTGATTTTATATCCGTGGTTTTTGCGGATTTAATATTGAAATTGACACTCCAAAAAAATAATAAAAAATTAATGCATACGCCTCTGTTTTGTGGTATACTGTTTGAAAGAACTTAAAAATGCAGGAGGAGCGTATGAAGAAATTAACAAAACTCGAACGCAAAAAGAAATTTGCATCCGTTTTGGCACTACTAATGGCATTATTGCTTGTGCTGAGTATGGCTGCACCTTTGTTTGCTGTGTTCGCCACAGAGCCAACTGAAAATTCTATTGCAAAAACGAATACAGTTTCTTCCCAATTGGAAACATTTGGGGAGGAACTATTTCAATTTAGCGTAGAAATCGGCTTTGACAATCAATTCCTCGTGCAACACCCAATCGACATATCGGGTACACTCACTTCGACTGCCTCGGACTTCCAAGGGCAACTCCTCACAAAATCGTATATCAATGCAGAAACTTACATAGAAAATTACATCGATCTCGATATCAAACAAGGTGTCCCCGAACCATTTTCCACGGAAGCCATGTACTTTGAGCGTACCGATTTCATAGAAATACAAATTAAAAATACGAAAGATGAACTCGTTTACCAAAATTACTTTTCTGCCACACCATTTTCTCAGCATGCGAAAATCATTGGCATATTGAGTGATGATGTCGAGGCTCTTTCTTATTTGGGAACACTCTCCCCCACCAGTACAACAGAGCTTGTGGCAGACAAAACACTCCCTCTGACGATGGTGGTTCCGTTTTCCACAACGTCTTTTATTGGAAATTTTGAAGCACTTTCTTCCTTAATAATAGACAATTACGACTTAAATCAATTGAGCGAAGAATTTCTCATACAGCTAGAGCTATGGGTAGAAAACGGTGGCACTTTGCTCATTTCCCCAGAGGGGACTGCCCTTCCTCTCGTTTCGGAATTGGAAGAAACCGATCCCTTGACTGCCACTTTTGTCAATTTCAGTGAAGAGCCATTTCTCGTTTCCTCGTATACACATCCCGACTTGGAAATTCTGATGGGGTTGACCCGTGCAGTCTTATTTTCTGCACTCGACATTGGCTTGGGCAGTGTGATTGTGTGCCACAGCTCACTTTCTGAATTTCCACTAAAAGACAATCCATTCACGAATGTTGCAATCGAAAATTATCTAATCCGAAAGAGTCACGACAATTTCGTCAGTACTACTTCTGATTCCAAACTCGACCATACCATCATGTCGCCTGCCACAGTTCATCTACCTTATGATGCTGTCGCCGACGACCCTTTTTTGATATACTTTTTCGGCGGATACATCTTACTCCTTGCTCCATTTTCGTATTTTTTACTGAAAAAATTTGACAAGCGTGAGTTTGCATGGTGTCTCCTCCCGATTTTTTCCTTAGTATTTTTTGGACTCAATACGTATATGGCACAAACCACGTCGTTCATCAAAGGCTACGTTTTGGCGGGGGAATACATCGCTTTGCAAGAGGGGGAAGCGTACACAAAAGCAAATACGCTCCTTCAAATTTACCCAAGCCAACTCCATAGCAATTCGCATTTCACGTCTTCCTATTCATTTTCGCCGTTCGTTTCTGCTACAAATGAAGACGTTGCTGACGGAAAATTATTTTCTGTCAATACAGGAATTACAGGTACAGACCTCACGTATGCACCGACCACAAACGACGCACAATACGCCTTGCAAGGCAACTACCGTGTCGACACTGGCGGAAGCCTTCAATTCAACATTGAGATGACAGAAACAGGATTCAAAGGCACAATCAAAAACGATACACTTCTCGATTTTCCTCGTGCTTACGTGATGATTGCCCAAGATGCATTTGTCGCATTGGGCGAAGTAAAAAGCGGAGAAACGATTTCGATTTCCAAACTTAGACACAGTCAGAAAAATGAAAGCAATGATACCCCTATATCTTTATACGATTTTGCAGACGAAAAAGCAACGATCCGCACGAATGCAAAAAATGGCACACTAGACAAAACCGATGCCTATTTTTCTTTGATGGAACTTGATTTGCTCGAAACAATTCTCAAAGAAAACAGCAATAAAATGCCCTTGGCAATTGAATTTTTTGGCTTTGCCACGCAGTCGCCACTCAATGACGATGTCGCACTAGAAGGCGAATTGCTCGGTGTCAGCACGCTTTCTCTCTACCACCAAGTCGGCACAATTTCCACTGCACACACCTCTTATTTTGAGATGGATCTTCCTATCGATTATCAAAAAACAATGAAGTCTTCCAACGGCAATTTGTTGCCCGATGCATACGATACGACATTATTTTTCAACGTAGAAGCTGACGGCATGTACACTTTTCACTACACAGTGCCTGACAAAGAATTGGAAGTTTTGACAATGCAATTAATCGAAACGACTGCTGTCGCAGAAAATGAGTACAGCTTGCAAAGTGGACGGACATTTGATTTATACAATCGCTACGATGATATGTGGGAATCCATATCGCTTAGAACGGAAATCAACTTCGACCTTGCACCATACATCAACACAGCCGACAACACCCTCGCCATGAGAGGTGTGTTCCAAAAAGGAGAGACAAGCATTCCAACATTTACCGTACGAGGGGGGACAGCATATGCTAGAAATTAAAGAATTGACAAAACAATATGGGCAAGTTTACGCTGTCGACCGCTTCAATTTGTCTGTGGAGCGTGGGCAAATTGTCGGCTTAATTGGAGCGAATGGTTCTGGAAAAACAACACTCCTAGAGATGATTGCTGGACTGCAAAAATCGACTTCAGGTAGTATTGTTATCGATGGAATCGATGCACAAAAATTTTCCAAAGAATTGAAATCACTCATCGGTTATTTGCCTGAAACACTCGGTGTGTATGACGATCTCCGCATTGATGAATATCTAAAATTTTTCGCTCGTGCGTTCAAAATCCCTTCTGGTTCACAAAAAAAATTAATTGACCAAACGTTAGATACGCTACATCTTTTAGACCAAAGAAAAGCGTATGTCAGCTCACTCTCAAAAGGCATGCAACAAAGACTTTCTTTGGCGAGAACGCTACTCCACGACCCCGATTTTTTACTACTTGACAATCCAACAAACGGACTCGATCAAAAGTCACGCATGGAATTTCTGGAGTTGGTCAAAGAGTTGCAAGCCAAAGGAAAAACCATTGTGATTGCTTCTCATATTTTGTCTGAACTCTCTGAAATTTGTACCGACATTGCCATCGTAAGTCAAGGCAAACTCGTCCTACAAGGCAATATAGAAACGCTGATTTCACAGCACAAGCAAAATAAAATCGTGCAGATAAAACCGCTTGACGAACCTGAAAAAACAATCGCTTTTTTAGAGGAACAAAATCAGGTTTGCGACGTCAAACTACTGTCTGACTTCATTGAATTTGAATTTTTAGGCGAAGCAGAAGAGTTGTCCCACTTATTAAGAGCAATCCTTCGGGCAAGTCTGCCCATTACATATTTCAAGGAAATAGACCCCACACTCGAAGATGTGTACGAAAAAGCCGTGGGAGGGATCACCTCATGATGTGCTCCATTTTGCAACTCGAATTGAAAAGAACGTTCCGCAGTGGCAAGCCATTTGCTGTTGTGTTGGGCTACGCAATCATTATGTCCATTGTGACACGGCTATTTTTTCAGCAAATGAACGATCCGCATACGTTTTCATTTTCACCTGAAATTTTGCTTGGGCTTTATTACACTTTGGCGATGATCCAGTTCATTTTTATCGCACTACTCGTGCCAATATTGACGGCAGGAAGCATTGTTTCTGAACGTAAAAAAAATACGCTCGACCTGATTCGCATGACGAAAATTTCGCCGTTCGCACTCGTTTTCGGAAAATTGTGTTCTGTGATTCTATTCGTTTGTTTATTGCTCTTGGTTGCCTTGCCGATGTATTCTTTTGCATTTTACTATGGCAATGTTGATGTCATAGATTTTTTGGTGGCAATGGCATATATTTTGACGACAACTTGTATGTTGGGCGGTATTTCTATGTTTTGTTCTGCCATTTGCAGAAAAACTATGCGGTCAATTTTACTTGCGTATTTCCTGATTGGTTGCCTATTTTTCGGTACTTTTCTGTCTGCATTGTTGCACGGTCAAAACGAAAATTTTCAACTCTTCTTTTTGAGTCTTTTGGCAAATCCAATGGGAGGATTGACTTCTTTGCTCGCTGAACAAACGCACATCGACTTGATGTATGCACTATTTCCGTATGTTGCAACTGAAACACCAACGGAATTACAAACCAATCTTATGCAAAATCTCCATTTTCTGTCTATGGCGGTGCAAGGTGTGGTTTGCGTGGTTTGTTTGATTGGTTCGGCAAGTCGAATCAATCCACGTCCTTTGTTGCGTCGCAATCGTTCTACTACGCCTCATGAAGAAGATATGTATTGTGAAGAAATTGTATCTGGATTGACTGCTGAAAGTGAAACTGATATAGAGGAAGATGAAGCAGTAGAAGCAGTAGAAGCAGTAGAAGCAGTAGAAGCAGTAGAAGTAGAAAAAGTAGCAGTAGCAGTAGAAGCAGTAAAAGCAGTAGAAGTAGAAAAAGTAGCAGTAGCAGTAGTTGATGAAACTGTAGCTGATATAGCTGTAGCTGATGCAGTTGTAGCTGACGAAGCTGTAGCTGAAGAAATTGCTCCATTTGAAGTTACTCCAAATGAAAATAAAACCAAAGAAAATGGTACTGTATAATTTTTTATAAAAAATGATGTTTCATTAAGTGATAATTACATTTTTTACATCTTTCGACAATAGATACGTAGTAAGTTATTACAAAAAACGCAGTTCTTTTTTGCAAAAATTGATGATGTCGTAACATTCAAAAAATCCCCTAAATTACCGAAAAATATTTTGAAATTTTCGTTGTATTCTCAAAAAAAATGTGGTATATTAGTCTTAGAGATTTATACTTTTTTGTCGAATAAAGTAATATCAGTGTATACAGTAAATAAAATATAACATTGCAATTATATTTGAAAAATTTTAAAATATACTATATAAAGTAAATACTGACAAGGGTAATGTCTGTGTGTATAATCTGTTATGGAAACGATTTAGGAGGTAAGAATATGGATGATCGGCGAGCACGTGTACCATCAAAAAGATCCAGAAGAAGAAGAAAGAAACAATTGCCACTCGCCACACTCGTTGCGGGTATCGTGTTCCTCGGTGTCTTTGCCGTAGGTGGTGGGTACTTTGTGTATTCACAAATGGGTAGCACTGATGCACCTGTTCTCGAAGAATTGCCAATAGAAGAACAAATCATTTACCACGGTGTCACCATCGATGGTGTGCCTGTCGGCGGACTTTCACAAGCCGAAACCGTTCTCCTTTTGAAAAATCAATACGACAAAAATGCAGATGGCAAAAATTTGACTTTCATTTATGAAGACCAATCTTTTGAAATTCCACTGACAGCCATTGACTTTGAATTTTCTGTCGAAGAATCTGTCCTTGAAGCGTATCTCATCGGAAAAGATGGTACTGCTGATGAAAATGAAGCACGCATTGAAGCTTTGCTTGTGACAGGTACTAATGTCGAGCTTCCATATGTGTATGATGAAGCAAAATTACAAACAGAATTACAAAAATTTGAACCAGATGTGTACTCTGCTCCAGTCGATAGTGCGATGGAATTTGTCAACGGTGCATTTGTCGTGTCAAACTCCAAATCGGGCATGGGACTTGACGTAGATACAACTGTGCAGACCTCTGTAAACATCATTGAAACAGATATTTTCGGCATCATCCCAATGTCGACAAAAGAAATTCCACCTGCTGTAACAGAAGATGATTTCGATTATGAAATGGTCGTGATCGGTTCATATTCCACAAACTATACACCAGGGCAAGCAAACCAACGCAACCTTGAAGTTGCCTCTGAATTTTTAAATGGCAGTATGATTGCTCCCGGTGATGAGTATTCTGCAACGGTGGCTTTTGGTGAGCAAACCTTGGAAAATGGCTATGTCGCAGGCGGTATGTTTGTCAACGGAAAATTGGTGACAGGCATTGGCGGTGGCGTTTGTCAAGTTTCTACTACGCTTTATAATGCAGCACTTCTTGCTGAAATTGAAATCGTGCAACGCTATGCCCACTCCATGACGGTAGGATACGTGCCACTCGGTATGGACGGTGCGATTGCTGAAGGCTATAAAGATTTGATTGTGAAAAATGATACAGGTTCACCAATTTATGTTGAAGCTTTCGCAAAAGATGGCAAAGTCACTGTCAATTTGCACGGAAAAGAAATCCACGAACCAGGCAGAGAAGTCATTTATGAGGTCGTACATAACACAAGTACGCCACAACCTGATGATGTTGAGACAGAAGATCCAACAAGACCAGTCGGTGAACGTGAAGTGACTTACAAAGGTACAGTCGGATACAACGTTAGTGTATACAAAGTAGTCAAACAAGACGGTGTAGAAATCAGCCGTGATTATCTCAATAAATCTTCTTACCGTGCAATGGCAAGCGAAGTCATTGTTGGTACAATGGAAGTCGAAGAACCTGAACTACAACTCGATGCAGAAAATCCAGTTCCAGATCATACAGGACCTGAAGGATTTGTAACCGATCCAACTTGGACTGACACAACACCAACTCCAGATACTTCAACTGATGTGGTGCCAGATGGCATTCCAACACCTGATTTCGGTTCAGGTACTGATTTGGGTATGGGTGTCGTCATTCCCGATATGCCAATCGAATCTGAATTGTCTGATATATTTGAAGTGCCAAGTGATACAGTCTCTGAAGAAGAAAGAGATTTCTAAAATTGAAATTTTACCAAATACCTCTGTATCCTTGGAAGCAGAGGTATTTTTTCGGAATTATATTAGAAATAGCGTGGAGGTAATTATGTTTGAAATCGGAAAAATCCCACCGAAAATTTTAGAAGACATTGTGTTTCATACCATAAAAAATGGAAAAGTCCACCGCAAAGAAGTCGTTTTCGGTCCAAAAACAGGCGAAGATTGTTGTGGCATTGCTTACGAAGATGAAATTTGTGTCGTCTCCTCCGATCCCATTACAGGGGCGAGTGACGACATCGGCTATCTCGCCGTACAAATCAATTGCAACGATATTTTCTCCTCTGGAGCAGAGCCAATTGGCATACTCCTTACGGTGTTGCTCCCAAAAAATAGCAGTGAGGACGACTTGCAGACGATTATGCAAGGGGCAATGCGTGGGGCAAACGAGTTGGGTATTGAAATTCTTGGCGGTCACACAGAAGTCAGCGATGCCGTCATCAAACCCTTAGTCAGTGCAACGGTACTTGGCAAAGTGAAAAAAGACGGCTTCATCTCAACTGGTGGCGGTCGTGTCGGACAAGATATCGTGATGAGTAAATTTGCAGGACTCGAAGGCACGTCCATTTTGACGCATGAGCATACAGAAGTTTTGCGAAAGCGTGGCATGAGCGAAGAATTAATTGCCCAAGGAAAGTCCATGAAAACAATGCTTTCTGTCGGTGTCGAGTCGAAAATTGCAACTGCACATGGTGTGTTTGCAATGCACGATGTCACTGAGGGCGGTATTTTCGGTGCGGTCTGGGAAGTGGCAACTTGCAGTGGACTCGGTGTCAAGTTGTACGAGGAGAAAATCCCACTGCTCGAGGCGACAAAACTCGTCTGTCAATTGGGGGGCATTTCACCTTTTACTTTGATATCGAGTGGTGTACTTCTCATGGTGACTGATGATGGCAATGCTCTCGTAGAAAAACTAAAACAGGCAGACATTCCCTCTGCGCTTATCGGAAAACTCACCGAGGGCGATTGCATTCTCATCAAAAAAGACGGTGAAGTTCCACTCGCAGAACCGCAAGGAGATGCATTATACGATTGTAAATTTTAGGAGGTAATATATGAAGAATTTTATAGCCAAACACGTAGAAAATTTACCGCCGTCTGGCATTCGTAAATTTTTCGATATGGTGATGACGATGGACAATATCGTTTCTCTGGGCGTCGGTGAGCCTGATTTCAAAACACCGAAACACGTCAGAGAGGCCACAATCGAAGGGCTTGAAGTCGGTGTCACAAAGTACAGCCCAAACCTTGGATTGCCCGCACTCCGCACGGAAATTGCACAATACCTTGACCGTAAATATTCGATTTTCTACGATGATAAGACGGAAATTCTCTGCACCATCGGTGCTTCCGAAGCCATTGACGTGGCACTGCGTACCATAATTGAGCCGGGAGATGAAATCTTAGTCATCGAGCCGTGTTACGTTTCGTACAAGCCGTCGATTATTTTGCAACACGGTGTGCCCGTTGTGGTGACGACAAAAATGGAAAATAAATTTCGTGTGACTCCAGAAGAATTGCAATCTGCCATCACACCGAAAACGAAAGCTGTGATTTTGCCCTACCCCAACAATCCCACTGGGGCGATTATGGAACGAGACGACCTCGAAAAAATTGCTCCGATACTCATACAACATGATTTGCTAGTCATTTCAGATGAAATTTATTCTGAGTTGACGTATGGCGGAAAAAATCACGTCTCCATTGCTTCCATTTCAGGCATGAGAGAACGCACCATCGTTTTGAACGGCTTTTCTAAATCGTTTGCCATGACTGGTTGGCGACTTGGCTATGCGGCTGCTCCAAAAGAATTGATTGCACAAATGAATAAAATTCATGCATATATCGTTATGAGTGCCCCTGTGATGAGCCAATGGGCAGGCATCGAGGCATTGAAAAATCCAGCGGTTTGCGACGCAGATGTATCGACTATGCGTGAAGCATATGATGAAAGACGAAAGTATTTATTGCAAGAATTTGACCGTTTGGGCTTGCCATGTTTTGAGCCTGAGGGGGCATTTTACGTATTCCCCTCCATTCAAAAAACAAACCTTTCCTCACAAGCATTTTGTGAGAAATTACTATTTGAAGGTGGTGTTGCTGTCGTACCGGGCGATGCATTTGGCGAATGTGGCGATGGGTTTGTGCGAATTTCATATGCGTACAGCTTAGACGAATTGAAAAAATGCATCGAAAAAATTGAAGCTTTTTTAGGCACAATTTAGATATATCACCCCAATTAAATATTGCTAAAAAATATAGACTTTACAAATATTAAGGTTCACAAATATAAGGCTTTACAAACATTAAGGTTCACAAATATAAAGTTTTGATCCAACTTTTTCAAAAGTTGGCGGAGTTTGAGGCAGAGCCGCAAGGTCTTTTCTTTAAAAAATCATATATTTAATTGGTACCACACTATTACAAAAAGGAGGGAGCAAATGATCGTCACCGAAATCCGTCCGCAACGTCGTGACACTGGAAAATACAACATTTTCATCGATGGCGAATACGCTTTTGCTCTCCCTCCTACGGACATTGCGTACTTCAAAATCAAAGAAGACCACGAACTCAAACAAGAGACTTACGACTTCATTCAAGAAAATCTCATCTACATCAAAGCCCAAGATACCGCCCTCAATTACATCGGTTACAAAATGCGAACCGAACAGCAAGTCCGTGAAAAATTAATCGAAAAAGAATTTTCTGAAAAAAATATTGAAAAAGTAATTGCTTTTTTGCAAAAATACAATTATATTAATGATAGGACGTATGCGAAATCGTATATCAAGCAACGTCAAAACTCAAAACCACGCAGTGCTTTTTTGCTAAACCGTGAACTAAAATACAAAGGTGTTTCCGAAGAAGTATTGCAAGAAACTTTTGAAAGTGTTGAAATTGACGAAGTTGAAGATGCCCTCTTTTGGGTAGAGAAAAAAAGTCGTGGTGTTTGGCCTTTGGATCAGAAAAAGGAAAAACAGCTCATTGGCTTTTTGCAACGCAAAGGCTATCGCTACAGCATAATCAAAGAAGCCTTTGCAAAAATGAATGATGATGTGCAGCAGTGGGG
>JAWXUZ010000091.1:0-9944 GCA_044425835.1 Bacillota bacterium
ATGCGTTCTGTCAAAGAAACAGCGTTCACACCAACGATGTATTACGATGCAAAAACGAATGCAATCCTTGATTTTTCCGCACTGCCAATGCTACAGTTTGAGGACACACAAACGTATACGAAAAAAAATATGGAGAGTGTCAGCGAACTCCTTGAGCAATTTTACTACGAGCGTGATCACATGTATCACATCAAGCAAAAATCAGCTGACATGCGACGGGTAATCCAGTCGAATATCGATCGTTGTCTCAAAAAAAGAGACGTATTATTTCGGACGAGAAAAGACACAAAAAACATGGAGGTCTGGAAGAAAAAAGGTGAACTCATCACAGCAAATATTTATAGCATAGAAAAAGGAATGACGAAATTTTCCACAATCGATTTTTACAAAGAAGACACACCGATGATTGAAATCACACTCGATGCGACGAAATCACCTTCGGAAAACGCACAGAAATATTTTGCAAACTACAACAAAGCCAAGCGGACGCTCGTCGCTTTGGAAGTCCAAGAAAAACAAAATGAAGAAGAATTGCAATACTTAGAAAGCGTACTAAATGCTCTTGAGTCGGCAAGGGATTTGGCTGATCTCGCTGAAATTCGCAACGAACTCGTAGAAAGTGGATTCTTGAAAAAAGTAATCGTCAAAAAAGGAGCAATGAAACAGCAAAAAGCGAAGCCGATGCATTACATTTCCTCTGACGGATTTCATATGTACGTCGGCAAAAGTAACTTGCAAAATGATGAATTGACACTGCGTTTTGCACAAAGTACCGACATCTGGTTGCATACGAAAGAAATCCCCGGTTCGCACGTCATCATCGCCACAAACGGCACTGGAACTGTACCAGATACCACCTTGACAGAAGCAGGTACTTTGGCTGCATTTTTCAGTCGCAGTCGCCAAGGCAGTATGGTACCTGTCGACTATACTTTGCGGAAAAACATCAAAAAACCAAACGGTTCAAAGCCTGGCATGGTCATTTATTTGACGAACCAAACCATGTACATCACACCGAGTGAGGAAGCCGTCAATCAGCTTGAAATTATAGAATAAAATGATACGGAGGGATTTTATGAAAAACAACATTTTAGACATCAAAGGCATTGAAGTGGGACACGCACAAAATGAAAAAGGGAAGACAGGAGTCACTGTCATTTTGACAAAACAAGGAGCGGTTTGTGGTGTAGATGTCAGAGGAGCCGCCCCTGGCACACGAGAAACCGATCTTCTAAATCCAACAAATTCCATGGAAAAAGTACATGCAGTCGTACTTTCGGGTGGTTCTGCATATGGACTTGCTTCGGCGGACGGTGTCATGGCTTATTTAGAAAAAAATGACATCGGATTTGATGTGGGTGTTGCAAAAGTACCAATCGTACCTGCTGCCGTACTTTTCGATTTGGGTGTGGGCGATCCATTTTGCAGACCAGACAAAGAGATGGGCATGCTTGCTTGTGAAAATGCAAGTGCAACAACACTTTTGGAAGGTTCTGTCGGGGCTGGCTGTGGGGCGAGCGTTGGCAAATTGCGTGGAGCAGAGGGCATTTCAGAAGGAGGCATCGGGTCTTTTGCCATTCACAGAGGTGATATTTGTATGTCTGCCCTCATTGCCGTCAATGCGTTTGGTGATGTTGTTGAAAACGACACGATTCTCGCTGGGACAAAAAATGAAAACAACGAATTCATTGATACGGAGCAAACGCTACTCGATACAGCGGCAGATGTTTTTTTTGAAGCCGCCTACCAAGGGAAAAATACAACCATCGGTGTCATTGCCACAAATGTCAAATTGACGAAAGCAGAAGCTACAAAAATTGCGAGTATGGCACACAACGGCTTGGCACGGAGCATTCGACCTGTGCATACGACGATGGACGGCGATACGATCTTTTGTCTTTCCACAGGGGAGATCGTTCTCGATCCTGTGCCAGTTGATTTGTTGGGTATTATGGCGGTGCGTGCCGTCGAAACAGCCGTGCATAGAGGCGTGACTATGTGCGAAAGATAAAGACCTTGGGGCTTTGCCCCAAACCCCACCAGCTTTTGTAAAAGCTGATGCAAAACTTTATTTTTGTTCGCCTTAGTGTTTTCAAAATTTTTTTAGGAAATATTTATTAATTAGGGATCAGGAATATGAAGAAGAGATCAGGACTTTGCCTAGCAAAGTGAGTTGACCTTCGGAAATATCGTCGAAGCTTTTTTGAGGGATTGTGACAGGAAAATCAGCCGAAAAGATAATGGCTAGAATTAAATCAGCGATTCCTCGTCTTAACAATCCAAAAAGCCAAAACAGGGATTGTTGCATTTTTCGATTTGCAACAATCCCTATTCTTTTAACCATATATGCACTTGTGTAAATTCTCAGGTACGTTCGTAAATGGTGTAATTTCATATCCCGACCATGACGACGCAATACCTACGAAATTTTGCCCTCTCGCAATCGGAATGAACAAACTATTTTCTCGCATCACTTGATTTGCCGTTTCATATGCCAGAATTTTTTCTTCGTCTGTCACTGCTTTTGCGATATTTTCCCAGATACCTGCAAAATTATCAGGTGTACTTTCAAAAAATTGAGTTGCATAACTTCCATAATCGGCTTGTGTCCCGAGCAAAGTCACTTCCTCCAAATACAAATCGTAATCGTTCATCAAATACAAACTATCGATATATTCTTCTGTCGTGCGTTTTTTCACATTGACGTTGATTCCAATTTCTTCCAACTCTTTTTGCACACCGTCCGCTACCGATTCATACAAATCGTTCCCCTCAATGATTGGCAACGTCATAAAAAATGTGGCGAATCCTAATTGTTCCAGTGCCGTTGCATAAGATTCTTCCGCCTTGTCACGTTCGCTTTCAAGCTCTGCATCGACTTCAAAATACGCACTGCTAGGAAGGATTGACGATACTGGTTTGTAGCGATACCAATGGACTTCGGGCATCAACTCATATCGGTCAATTGCATAATGCACCGCTTGTCTTAGATGATAATTTTTCATCGGTACAGACGTTTCATTGACCATAAGACCGATTACTGTTGATGTTTCTTTGCCATACACAGAATATCTCGGGTCGTCTACGAGTGTTTGCAACATCGCATCTTGCGACCCAAAATAAATATAGTCCACCGTTTGGTTTTCTATGAGTTGATCAATATAAATGGAGTCCACATCGTAAATATGCACGGTTTTTACCGATTCAATCGGTTCACGATAATATTCATTTTCGACCAAATACGCTTGTGTCATCGTGTTTTCATCCAATCGATATGCATTCGTGCCAATTCCCTTGCCCAACGTTTCTTTCGTATACGTTCCCAAATCTGTCATCGTTGCCGAAAAATCAAATTCGGTCATTTTTTGAATTGGAATTTCAAACAATTGCTCATTTTGTAGATCGTATGTATCGAATATAATTTGTAACGTGGTTTCATTTACCATTTGCAAGCCTAACGGCAAGGACGTCGCTCCTGCCAAAAATTCATCAATTCCTGCGATATACTCTGTCCCTGTCGCACTCGTCAAAAGTGCCAACAACAACGAAACCATAACATCTTCCATTTCTAGTGGTGTGCCATCAGAAAATAAAATGTCATTTTTTATTGTGACTGTTGCCACGTGTTTTTCCTCGCTGTAGACAATGCTTTCTGCAAGTATTGTTTGTAAAACACCGTCGCTATCACGTCTTGCCAACGGTTCAAAAATCAAGTCGACCGCCATTCTTTCGCCCTCTTGTGTGGCAAAAATGGGATTGGTCTCTTGCCCCATACTCCTTGTAACGATGGTGAATATGCCGTCATCTTCTATTTCTGTGGCTGCCTTTTTGTCTCCAAATGCAACTTGTACGATGCCCGCTTTTCCCATTGCGACCCCTCTATCGAGTGGTTCTGTCAACTGCATTTTTGAAATCAGCCCCATCACCACCACAGCAACCAAAATCACTGCCACACCGATAGTTATACTTATTTTTTTACCATTCGATTTTTTTTCCAAAGCTACACCGCCTATCTTTTCAATTTTCTGCTGACGAATGTTTGACTACTTGATATAATTTTTGTGGTGTCACAGTCGTTGGCGTAACAACATAATTTTGCCAATACGTAGACACAGCCGTATAATGGTACGCTCGCCCAAGTGGTATGAATAAAAATTTATTTTCAAGTATATTGTGCAAACGCTCCACGGCTTGCAATTGCAATTCCACACTTTCTGACGTCACAATATGATTCATCAACCAAAAAATATCTTCATCTACATCTATGCCATATTCTTCGACCAACATATCTAAATCCGAAATTTCTGTAATTGCTTGCATTTCACCGACGGAAAAATCGTAATCGCCCGTCATATACAAAGCTTGGATATATTCATTTTGATCCACTAGTTTCAATTGCACAACGAAGCCAACGCTTTCCAATTGTGCTTGCAATTCTTCTGCAATTTCCAAATACAATTCGCTGCCGTCCATCACCATAATGGAAATGAGCAACGAACCATCTTCTGTCAGCGTCACTCTATCTTTTTTGACTTCTTCTTCTGGAATGTATGGCAACAGCTCAAAATTATCAGAAAATGGAGCTTGCGTTTCCACTTCAAATTCTTGTGGTGCTTCTTGTGGTATTTCTTCTACTACTTGCGGTACTTCTCGAGGTATTTCTTCTACTTCTTGCGGTACTTCTTGAGGTATTTCCTCCACCACTTGCGGTAGTTCCTCTACTACTTCCTCTGCCATTTCACTTTCTAGCATCTGCAAATTGATATCGTTGTACAATGCCATCATATGTGCTTTGACAAGTTCCAAATTCATCATGCTTTCTAGCTCTTTGTTTGGCAAAACGGAATCACTCAAAATGGAAGTCACAGGCATAATTGATGGCGACAAAGACGATCGATCGATGGCATTTTTCAACACTGCACGTACCGTCGGATTGCCACCCATAACAGAATCAGGATTGATATAAAGTCCTACCGTTTGTGCTTGTGTTTTGCCATACACATCGTATTTTTCATCAGCAAGTATGATATCTACTGCCATACTGCCATACGCAACATCGATATAATCAATCGTCCCCTCGTAAATGTCAGTTCGTATATCGACCACACTTGAATCAAATACATCGACAATTTCTATCGTTTCAATTGGGTGACGGTAATTTACATTTTGCACCAAGCGGACTTGGTAATCGTTGCGACTATCTAGCACAAAAGCATTCGTGCCAATGCCGTAGCTCATCAACTCACGAGCATACTCTAAAAAATCTTCTTCCCCCCACGAAAGTGCAGGCACCATTTGTATCGGTGTTTCTAAGATTTCCATATTTTGCAACTCATATCTTGAAAACTGAATCGTTAGCGTTTTGTCGTCAATGATTTTAATTCCAGAAGCAGACGTCGAGGAATCTTTTTGAAATTCAGCCGCCCCAACGATATAATTTGTCGCTGGATTTGAAGTCAAAATTGCAAACAAGAGAGAATCTCTGACGTGACTACTCATAAGAGGCACTCCATTTGCAAATACAATATCATCTTTGATTGTGACTGTCAAAAGACCCGTCACATCATCGTAAATAATTTCTTTCGCCAGTACATTTTCGTAAATGCCCTCTACATTTCTTTGGGCGAGTGGCTCAAACAAAAGCTCTGCAACTACTTTTTCACCAGCAGTGCTTGCAAAAATAGGATTGTATTGCTCTCCGAGTTCACTCGTTACAATCCTAAAAATCACTTCGTCTTCCTCTGACTTTTCTACAATTTCTTTTCCTATTTTTACGGGTGTTGCCCCTGTAAGCAATTCATTGGTATTGCCTTGGCCTACACTTGTGGTAGTGGTAGTGGTAGTGGTAAGACTTGCCCGCAACAAAAAGAACATTCCAAGCACACAAGCACCTATTCCAATATACATTTTTTTATTTTCTTGCCAGTTTATTTTCAAATTTACCCCTCCTCTTATAGGGTTATCGTCACCAACAACTTAAATTCTATATTTTTCAGTTACTTTTAATCCTTTTTTAAACAACCCATTTCAACAAATATAAAATTTAAGATATTGACGAAATTCAAAACCATTCCCCAAAAAAATTGGCTTAGAATATACAAAAGCAGGGGATTTCTCCCCCACTTAAGTCATATTCAAGAAAAATTTTATATGCGATTTGTGGCAAGCCCCATGGAATATCGTTGCCAAACCCCATAAAACCCACACACAAAACACATAACAAATATTTTCTTATACCATTGCTTTTTACTGCTTATTTCTTATTTCTTATTCCTTTTTTTCCGTTTCTTTCTATCAAGGGCTAGGAAGAGCGTTCCGAATATGAACAATGCAATTGCAATCATCACATCCGTAACCATACCACCCATTTCAATGATATCTTTTCTTGATGTATCGTCCCAATCCCACTCGTCATCTGTATCCTCATCAGTACGTTTGACATCGTATGGCGGAGGTATTACAGGTGTCGGTGGTACAACTCCCGGTGGCAATAATGGATCTGGCAACTCAGGATTGTATGGGTCATCTGGTGAACTCGGATTTGGATCTGTACCTGTACCCGGACTTGGATCTGAATCAGGATCTGGATCCGATTCTGGATCAGGATCTGGTTCTGGATCTGGTTCTGGTTCTGGTTCTGGATCTGGTTCTGGTTCTGGTTCTGGTTCGTCATCCTCTTCCTCTTCCTCTTCTTCCTCTTCCTCAGGATCAGGCTCCGTTGTCGGTGGAGGATCTACCGGAGGATCTTCCTCTTCTGGTTCAGGTTCAGGGATTTGAAGATCAGAACGCAAGATACTAATTGCTGCATTGATCGTCATATCGTCTTTCGGTATCAATTTCGATTCCTCACCAGCATCTGCATCGGCATCTGTAATCGCCAAAGCTGTCGACATGACTTCATCTGAACCGCCTGCACTTGCCGAATCATCTGAATCTTCTGGTTCAGTCAAATCATTTGCATGACCAAACAAATCAAATTGAGAACTCAAACCAGCATTTTGATAACCAACGAACATTCCATAAATTTCGCCGAAATCATCAGGTGCTACGTAATTTTCATCTGTTTCCGCTGTAAGAAGTGCCACAGCCGTATCCTCTTTTTTCACCGCTTGGTACAACGGTGCGTATTCACCCGTTTCGACGACTGCCCCTGCAACGACATCGTTTAACAATTCATCTTCTCGTACTTCAAAGAATCTCTCTGAATCGAGCGTATTATTGTTATCGTAAGGTACATCATACGTTGCAAGTGTCAGTGGTGCCCACGTTCTCACCTTCGCACTTTGATAGAACAATACACGATAATTGATCGGATTTTTGTTCTCATCGTACACTGGCACAAGGAATTCATAATGCCCATCTGACCCAATTTTCTTCGTCACTTCGCCTTCAAAGTCTGTCGTACCAACCCATAGACCGGTACTTTCACCTGTCGCTTCAAAAGAATATTCATAATAAATATTGCCTTCTTCATCTTCTTTTTGGTAAACTTCGTAATACGTAGTGTCTTTTGTTTCATCAAAACGATACAAGAATACGTCCAAACCACTCAAAGGAATTTCTCCTTCTTCTGGTTCGTAAACACCATTCGATTCACCATCTACAGGTTCAGGTTTTTGTACGCCACTCGACGCTGTAAATAGATCTGTAAAGAAAGTTGCTATCGATTCAAATATCGTTTCTTCTTCCTCTTCTTCTGGTGCTTCATAAATCAAATCGTACCAAGTGAAACCACCAATTTTTACGTAGATATCTTCTGAAAGAATACCTGCATCTTGAATTTTCAACAAATTCGGACTCGATGCAGTCAAATTATACCAGCCCGCAAGTTGACTAATTGGATTATCCTCTTTTTCAAGGAAAGTAAATGGTTCTGTTACTGTAAGTTGTTTGTAAGCAACTTCGTAATTTTCCATTTCTTGTTCACCAAATGCCATTGCCGATAAGAATCCGTAATCAGAGTCAATATCTTCGTCTTCTCCCACTTTGACACGAACGATTTCATCGTCAGAATTGAGCCACATCATCGCTCTGTATTCAAATGGGACAACTTCCGTTGCCAATGCATTTTTGTCAACAATTGGTAAGTCTTCAAATAGATACGCACCATTGGTGTCTGTGTATTGCATTACAAAGTTTAGCCCAACTTTTTCAACCTCTGCCTCTGGATCGTCAGGGTCAACGGTAGTGTTTTGTGCCAATAACGCTTCGAGTCTTTCGACTTCTGCTTCTGCTTCTTGGCGTTCTGCAATCAAATCATTTCGAATTGAAATTTGGAAGTTTTCAGTAAGCAATTTGTTTTCATAAATGAGTTTTTTCGCTGCTGCATCTTCCTCTAAAGGAATGAGCAACTCATCAATTTCATCAATTTTTGCTTCCGCTGCCGCTCGATCTGCCAGAGCAATTGCCATCGCCGTGTTGTATACATCTGCTTCTAGTTCCACTTCATCTGCCAATGCCATTCTCATGTTATACATGATTTTCGACATAGTGATGATTTGTGTTTGCTCGTTGTACAACTCATTATACCAAAGTATACGTCCGTAGTAGTCAGCTTCTTCTTTTTCAACTTCTAGGAGTGAAATTTCAATTTCTGCCCAATCTACATGGAGTTGTTGTTGTTCGAGTCGAAGATCGACATACGCTTCAAGGAGTGGATATTGTGCACTCAATTGCAAGTACGCTTCGAGTGCTACAATTCTGTCTGCATCTTCAGAAGAAATTTCTAAGTCACTGATTGTAGTTTCCAAAGCAGTTTTTTCCGCTTCCAAATCAGTGATTTCAGTTTCCAAAGCAGTGATTTCATTACCCAAAGCAGAAATATACGCTTCGATATCATCTGTACTATCTAGCAACGGCAACAACTCTACAATTTTAGCTTTCAAGTCAACGATGTCTGCTTCTATCTCTGCGGTAGTTTTGTCAGTACTAGAACTCACACCACCATTTACTTCTGCATCAGCAAGATCTGCTTCTGCAGCAGCAAGGTCATCTCTCAAACCTTCCGCTTCTGTTTTCTCCTCACCTTTGCTTAGCAATTCATCTTCCACTTCAGCAAGTTCAGCCAAAGCTTCTAGGTATTTTTCTGCATCTTCGCCGAGTAATTTTTTAATTTCCGCTTCAATTTGACCATTCAAGACAGCAATTTCCTCTTCAAGAGTCAAAATTTCTGCTTCTATCGCTGCGATTTCTGCTTCCGTTGCCGCCACAACTGCTTCTTGTTGCAACACCAAAGGATTGAGTCTATTGATTTCTGCACTAATGGTTTCCAATTCAGCCATTTGGTCTGTGATTGCTTCTTCTAAGTCATAAACCGAACCTGTTCCATTCGTTTCATCTTTCAATTTATCTCTTTCCGCTTTTGCTTCCTCAATTGCACCCTCCAAGATAGAAATATCATTCTCTAAAGTTGCACTGTTTGTTTCCGTTTTAAGGTTTGTAATATTTCTGTCTTCCTCCGCAATCGCTTCCTCGAGTGCTATGATCTCGGCTTCCAATTCCCCGCTTTTATCAAACAGGTTTTTAGATGTCGTAACCAAGTTATCGTAATCCACTGTTGGAGGAACAGCAGGATCTGGATACAATTCAAGCAATTTATCTTCCACTACAACTTTTTGAGCATCGTATGCATCTTCTGCCGCCTCAACTTCACCAGTTGCTGTTACAATCGCCTTTGCATTCGTATCAATCGCTGCTGTATTCTCTTCGATTGCAGCTTCTTTCGCTTCAATTTCTGCCAATAATGTCCCCAGCGGATCTGTCGTTTTTGCAGTTTCGATTGCAGCTTCTTTGAGGTCGATTTCAGCTTCTTTGTCTACGATTTCTTGTTTTTTGTCTGCGATATCAACTTCTTTGAGGTCGATTTCTACTTCTTTGTCTGCGATATCAGCTCTTAATTTTGCTTCCTTATCTTCCGTCAAAGAAGTATCATCTAATCCGTCTTG
>JAWXUZ010000092.1:0-9785 GCA_044425835.1 Bacillota bacterium
ATATTTTTTTTGTATACGTTTGTGTGTCCTCAAACTGTAGCATTGGCAGTGCGGAAAAATCAAGGATTGCATTCGTTTTTGCATCGTAATACATCGTTGGTGTGAACGCTGTTTCTTTGACAGAACGCATGGTCTGAAGTAAAGAATCGTAGAGCCTTTTTTCTAATTCTTCGCTGAGTTCGCCACAAAAAAGGGCGGGGGACAAGTTGCCACCTGTACAAATTGCATTTGCCATCACAGGACTAATTCCCATGTAGGAATGGAGAATAAATTCTTGAAGGTGTTGTCCTTTTTGCGTTTGGAGTTTTTCTTGAAACTGCGAAAAATTTTCAAGCTCCAGTGGATTTTGCTTGTTTTGATTGGGTGGAAATACGTATGGTCTCGTTGGCAAAATCTCACGAATCGAGCTTTTTTCGTACGTGATTCGCTTGATGGCATCGAGGATTTCCATAGTGTCTTCTGTCAAAATGATGTTGCTGTGCTTGCCCATGATTTCTAAAATGAGATTTTTCACAACGGGGTCGCCCATCTCATTCGTTGCGGTGATTTTGAGAATCAAGATGCGTTCAAAATCGGGCTGTACAATGTCGATGATTTTTCCGCCGGCAATGTGTTTTCTAAGCACCATGCAAAAAAGCGGGGCTTTCATTGGATTTTCTCTCGCCGTTTTCGTGAAATGCATTCGAGGGTGGCTTGGGTTTGCTGAAATGAGCAATACACAATTGCCGTTCGTTCCACGCATGTGAATGCGGATTTCATCTTTCGTTGGTTGGTGTATTTTGTCAATGCGACTGCCAAGAAGTGTCGATTTCAATTCGTGGGCAATGCAAGATGTTGTGATTCCGTCTAGTGCCATAATGGTAATCTCCTTTGTATCTTTTTTCAACTATATCGTACAGTATACCATAAAATCGAGTGCATTACAAAAAAATATATGGGGAATTGGAAAAAATCTCAAAAAACACTCGAAAAAGTCTCGAAAAAGCCTTGCTATTTTTAATTTATTAGACTATAATAGAATAATTATAAGAATCACCAGTCACCAAGGGGAGTTTTCGATACAACGTTGTAGATGATATCAAGATAAAAGGAGTCAATATGAAACAGCAAGGGCAAGAACAAGGTGTGTTATTGATTATTTCAGGTCCATCAGGGTCGGGCAAAGGCACTGTCGTTGAACAATTAGCAAAAGATGATACGTTCGCTTTGTCGATTTCTGCAACAACGAGACAACCAAGGCAATATGAAGTCCACGGAGAGCATTATTTTTTCTATGACCAAAAACAGTTTCAAGAAATGAAAGATGCAAGGGAGCTTTTGGAGTGGGCGGAGTTTTGTGGTAATTTTTATGGAACACCGAAAAAATATGCTGTGGAACACCTAAAAAGTGGCAAAAATGTCATACTTGAGATTGAAGTGCAAGGGGCATTGCAAGTCAAACAGATGTACCCTGAAGGCGTTTTGATTTTTATGGTACCACCAACTTTGGAAGAACTTGGCAAGCGACTTTCAAAGCGAGGCACGGAGGACAAAGAAATCATCAACCAAAGAATTACCCGTGCGTTAGAGGAGCTTGAATTGATGGAGCGGTATGACTACTTGGTGGTCAATCGTGAAGTCAAAGAAGCTGTCGAAGATATCTATTCTATCGTTTCAGCGGAGAAATTGCGTTGTACACGAAATTTAGAAATTAAAAAAGAATTTAAAGGAGAGAATTAATTATGTTAAGACCATCTTACACCGATTTATTAGAAGTCATCAGCGAGGAAACAGACGATATTACACTAGGAAGTCGTTATACCATCGTGATTGCTACGGCAAAAAGAGCAAGACAACTCGTCGATCACCAAGAACCTTTGATTGATAAAGTATTTGTAGATAAGCCAGTTTCAATTGCTGTCCATGAGTTGTATCGTGGGAAAATTCGTGTGCAACATGGCGATGGCATGGACGCTGACGAAGATATGTTGAGCAACGAAATGAGTATGTCACCAGAAGAATTTGAATAAAATTCGCATGATTAGTACGTAATGTGAGTATCAGAAAAGACTTTTCAATCCACATGGATTTTATAGAAGTTGAAGTGTCGCCAAAACGATGATTGAACTGATGTAGATTTCCTTTCGGGGTTGAAAAGTCTTTTGTTTGCATATTTTTGAGTGAGGAGGGGAGCAAATGTTTGCACGGGTCATCGTTGGGATTCATACTTCAGAACTCGATCGTGTGTTTGATTATATCGTTGGGGAAGAATGGCTTGGACTCTGTCAAAGAGGGGTGCGTGTCGTTGTTCCTTTTGGTGCGAAAAATACGAAAATAGAGGGGTATGTCCTCTCACTTGCAGAAACGACAAAAATTCCAATGGACAGAATGAAGGCAATCAAGGAAGTGCTTGATGATGGGACGGTATTGTTTTTGCCACACCTTCTCTTGTTGGCGGAATTTATGCAAAAAAAATACTTTACAACGCTCAGCCAATGTCTGCAAACGATTATGCCAACTGGGGTGAAAATGAAAAGTAGGATTTATATTGTTGTGAAATCGACAGTGGACGCTTCGACGTTTTCCGAGATTGAATGCGACATTATAAACCATCTTCGAACTGAAAAAAAACACCTCCAATATAGTGATTTACAGAAAAAATTCGGTGGGGATATCGTAAAAACGGTAGACAAGATGGTGCAAAAAGGGATACTTGATACGTACCAAAAAATCTACCAAGACAACTTCAAAAAAGAAGAAGTCACGTATCGTTTGGCAGAAAAAACACCTGATATGATGGCACTTTTTGAAGCAGTTTTGAATCACAAAAGTGCGGTGAAACAGCAACAAGTACTCGCACTTTTGGAGCATGGAGCAGTGCTTTCATCAGAAAGTTTGAAAAAATCAGACATCACATCGGCAAATTTGAAACCACTCATAGAAAAGGGAATTGTAGTGAAAGAGCAAAAAGAAGTGTTGCGTACGGTGTACGATACGTCGTTGTTTCAGAAAACGACTGCTTTTTCACCAACGGCTGGACAAACTGTCGTGCTAGAGCAAATTACTGATATGATGCACGCTGATTTGGAGGAGAAAAAACCGATTTTGCTCCACGGTGTGACTGGAAGTGGAAAAACTGAAATTTACATGCAAATCATCGAAAAGGCACTCTGTGAGGGGAAGGAAGCAATCGTACTTGTGCCTGAAATTTCACTGACACCACAGATGATGGAACGCTTGATTGGGCGGTTTGGATCTCGTGTTGCCATCACGCATAGTCGCATGACGAACGCTGAACGACTAGACCAGTGGAAAAAAGCGAGGACGGGCGAAATTTCTGTCATTCTTGGCCCACGTTCGGCACTGTTTACACCATTTTCTAATTTGGGTGTCATTGTCATTGATGAGGTGCATGAAAGCACGTACACTTCGGATACGACACCGAAGTACGATGCGAAAGAAGTGGCAATTCATTTGGGGAAATTGACTGGAGCAGTCGTCATTTTTGGTAGTGCAACGCCACTCGTTGAGCAATTTTATAAGGCGAAACAAGGCGAATATGAATACATTTCTTTGGAGGAAAAAGCCGCAAAAGGCAAACCGCCCGAAGTCCATCTCGTTGACATGCGAAAAGAACTAGCAGATGGCAACCGCACACCATTTAGTTCGGGACTGCAAAAAGCCATACGAGAGACTCTTGCAAAAGGGGAGCAGTGTATACTATTTCTCAATCGGAGGGGGTATGCCACGTTCGTTTCTTGCAGAAATTGTGGGCTGGTCATGGAGTGTCCAGAGTGCCAATTGCCCTATACGTACCATGACAAAGGGAAAATGTTGATGTGTCACCACTGTGGGCGGGTGGAAATTCCGCCGAAAATATGCCCTGCTTGTCAGTCGAAATACATTCGTTTTTTTGGTACAGGGACACAAAAAATTGAAGAAGCGGCCATGAAATTATTTCCTGAAGCCGTCACGTTGCGTATGGATTTTGATACGACACAAGGCAAATTTGGGTACGATAAAATTTTATCGGCATTCAAAAATCGCCAGTGCGACATCTTAATCGGCACGCAAATGATTGCCAAAGGACATGATTATTCCAATGTCACCTTGGTGGGGATTATGGCGGCAGATACGAGTTTGTATACTTCTAGTTTTTATGGGGCAGAAAATACGTTCCATTTGATTGTGCAAAGTGCGGGGCGGACAGGTCGTTCTGACAAAGGCGGGCGAGTCTATTTGCAGACGTACCAACCAGATCATTACGCTGTGCAACATGGGAAAGATTTGGATTATCTCGGATTTTACGAAAAAGAAATCTCATACCGCAATTTGATGCAATACCCACCGTTTGGCACTTTTTTTTCAGTCGTAGTGGGTGGAGAAAAAGAAGAAAAAGCGAAAAAAATAGCCGATAAACTCGTTGAGATTTTAAGCAAAGACGATCGCTTTTTGACGATGGGGCCAGCCCCGACGATCCAGCGAAAAAACGATCAGGGCTACGGGTTTCGCATATTGTTGCAAGGGAGTACGGACGAAGAAAGCCTTGTTGCACACGTTTTGTCGGCTCTTGCTAAGGTGAAAAAATCGGCTGGAGCGGATATTTATTTTAATCTAAATCTAAATCCAAGACATATTGTATAATTCATTCAAATGTGTTATACTAACTTTGTAACTATTCAGTACTCTAACAAACAATATTGAAATTATTCCTTTTCAGAAGTTTTTCAGTACGCTAATGTTTGGAAAAATAAAAGTTTACTCAATTTTTTCAAAAATTGCAGAGTGTGAGACAGAGTCTCACGGTCTTAAAAATAAGTCTCTGAACAGTTACCTAACTTTAATATAAACATAGCGAGAAAGGGAGTAGGAGGATCAAAAAATCATGGCAATTAGAGAAATTCATGAATCAACAGACGAAGTTTTGCGTAAAATAGCAAAACCAGTCAAAGAAATCAATCAAAAAATCATTACTTTACTTGATGATATGGAAGAAACAATGCGAGAATTCAATGGCGTTGGACTTGCAGCACCGCAAGTTGGGATTTTAAAACGCATTGCAATCATAGACGTGGGTGAGGGGTTGATCGAACTGATCAATCCTGAAATCATAGAAAAAAGAGGCAGTGTCATTGATTACGAAGGGTGCTTGAGTATTCCTGGTGAGAGTGCCTTGGTCGATCGTCCAACGTACGTGAAAGCCGAAGCGACCGATCGCAATGGCGACCGCTATACTATCGAAGGTGTCGATTTGTTGGCAGTGGCACTTTGTCATGAGATAGAACATCTCGACGGTATTTTGTATATTGACCATGCAATTTCAGAAGAAGATGTCGAGTTGATAGAAATCGATGACGAAGAGGTGTATGTATACGTAGACCGTGAATGATATCAAACTATATATAATAGGAAGAAACTCATGTAAAAAAATACATTTTTTAGAAAGGAGGTACAAAAAATGAAGATTATATTTATGGGGACACCTGAATTTGCAGTGCATTCACTTGAGGCACTCGTGAACGCTGGGCATGAGGTGATGGCTGTCATTTCCCAACCCGATAAGAAAAAAGGGCGGGGCAACAAATTGCAAAAAACACCTGTCAAAGTGGCGGCGGAAACGCACGATTTGCCTGTATACCAACCTGAAAAAGCAAGGGATCCCGAATTTGTTGCAAAACTTGAGGCGATGCAACCCGACTTGATTGCCGTAACGGCATATGGACAAATTCTCCCTGAAAGCATATTGAATATTCCGAAATTTGGCTGTATCAATGTGCATGGGTCTTTGCTTCCGAAATACCGTGGGGCGGCTCCTATGCAGTGGGCAATCATCGACGGCGAAGCGACTACAGGCATTACGACGATGTATATGGCAAAAGGCATGGACACAGGCGATATGCTCCTTACAGTTGAAATTCCAATTTTAGATGAGGACAATTTCCCTAAAATTCATGATAAAATGGCGAAAGCAGGGGCAGATTTATTGGTCGAAACACTCGCAAAACTTGAAAGTGGCGACTGTCAACGCATTCCGCAAAATGACAGCGAAGCCACACATGCACGCATGATTTACAAAGAAGATGGTTGTATTTCATGGGAAAAATCAGGGAGAGACATCAAAAATCTCGTGCGTGGACTCGACCCATCTCCAGCGGCATATACGGTTTTGGACGGAGAGATGTTGAAGATTTTCTGGGGCGAAGCAGAAGCTTTTTCTGGAACAGGGGCTTTGGGTGAGGTGCTAGAAGCGGATAAAAATGGAATTTTAGTAAAGTGTGGCGACGGTGCTTTTCGCATTTTGGAGCTACAGATGAAAGGCAAAAAAAGAATGGCTGCGAGTGCGTTTTTGCTTGGCAACGCAGTGGCTGTTGGGACGGTATTGGGCTAAGTGGCTACAAAAAAATAATAAACTATTTTCTAAAAAGGAGTGAAACAATATGTATGTATTACTGCTCATCATGATGATTTTATCCATGATTGCACAAGGGAAAGTGTCATCTACATTTGCAAAATATTCAAAAATACAAAACCGCAGAGGACTCACTGGGGCAGAAGTTGCCATGCAAATGCTACGCAATGCTGGTATCGGTGACGTGACAGTGGAGCGTGTTGGCGGAAAACTCACCGACCATTACGACCCGAGCAAGAAACGGTTGCGACTTTCCGAAGAGGTTTATGGCAGTCGGTCTGTGGCGGCGTTGGGTGTGGCTGCCCATGAATGTGGACACGCAATCCAACACGACCAAAAATATTCACCTTTGGGGCTACGTAGCGTTATGGTACCTGTGGCAAATTTTGGCTCGAAACTCTCATTTCCGTTGATTTTTCTAGGATTTTTGTTTACGTCTGCGACGGGTGATTTGCTACTTTTGGCAGGGATTTTGTTATTTTCTTTTTCTGTGCTATTTACTTTGATTACGTTGCCTGTCGAATTTGATGCGTCCCACCGTGCCATCGATGCTTTGGTTGGGCAAGATTTTTTAGGGCAAGATGAAATCGGCGGAGCGAAAAAAGTACTCAGTGCAGCGGCTATGACTTACGTGGCAGCGGCGGCTGTGGCGGTGGTGCAATTGCTTCGATTGTTGTTGATTTTTGCGAATCGAAGAGATTAAGAAAGCCATAATCTCTTGACTATTCCAACACTTCATACTATAATAATAAAAAAGGAGGACTACCCATGATTTATACTATCAAAAATGAATTTTTATCTGTTGACATCAACGACGCCGGTGCGGAACTTTTCTCAATCAAAGACAAGGATGGCACAGAATACCTCTGGCAAGGCGATGACACGTACTGGGCAAGACGCTCCCCAACGCTATTTCCTTTCGTTGGGCGATTGACCGACGGTGCATACACCTTGCATGGCAAAAAATACGAAATGGACATTCACGGTTTCTTGAAACAATCCTTGTTTGCTCTCGTTTCCCAAAAGGAAGATGCCATCACTTTTTCGCTGAAAGACAACGAATCGACTTTGGCACAATACCCATTCTCATTTGAATTTTTACTCTCGTATACACTCAAAGGGGCGAAGCTTGATGTTGATTTCGCTGTCAAAAATTTGAGCAGTGACACCATGTATTTTGGTATCGGAGCCCACCCTGGATTTTGTGTACCATTGGAAGAAGGCTTGCCGTTCACTTCATATTTTCTTGAATTTGGAGCAAAAGCCGAGGCGGTGCGTATGGGTGTTGGCGATACTTGTTTCCTCAATGGGGCGGACGAGCCGTTTCCACTCGTTGATGGTGTGAAAATTCCGCTGACACACGAATTATTTGACCGTGATGCTGTGGTTTTGAAAAATGTTGACCGATCGCTTTCTTTGAAGTCGGAATCAGGTAAAAAAGGCCTCTGCGTGAGATATCCAGATATGCCTTACATGGGTATTTGGAGCAAACCGCATACCGATGCACCGTACGTTTGCATTGAACCTTGGGTGTCTTTGCCGTCGGCGGAGGGCGAAATCGCTGAACTTTCGACGAAAGCAGATTTGGTATCGCTTGCAGCATCTGGAACGTACAAAAATGGTTGGTCTGTAGAAATTATAAATGGTTAAGAAGGAGGGATTTTTATGAAAATTGCAAAAATGGCAGTCAGTGGTGTGGCTTTGGCAGTCTCAATCGCTATGTTGGTACTTTCTTTGATAGATTTTATGCAATCGAAAGAGTATTTATAAGAAAGCATTTTGCTCGTTATGGAAAAAATGGTGGAGATACGACTGTTTTTTGGAAATAAATAACGACTACTTTCGTAAGTGGAATGAAATTATATACGTTTAGATGAAATTTTATATGTAATTATTGGAAATTTTATCGTAAATGTAGTATTTCAAAAAAAATTAAAATTTTGTTGTATTATACAGATTTTGTGGTATAATATAAGAGAAGGACATATGGAAGAAAAGTATGTCAAAAAAATAACATTTCTTTACAACACGATTAGGAGGAATTGTACTATGATTAAAGTTGGTATTAATGGTTTTGGACGTATTGGTCGTTTGGTGTTCAGAGCGGCTCTTGCAAAAGACAATGTAGAAGTAGTTGCTGTAAATGACCCATTCATCGATGTGGAATATATGATTTACATGTTGAAATACGACACAACTCACGGTCGTCTTGATGCAAAATTGGAACAAAAAAGCGATGATGTTTTGCTTGTAAATGGCAAAGAAATCAAAGTATTTAACTGCATGAAACCAGAAGACATTGCTTGGAGCAGTGCTGGTGCGGAATATATCGTTGAATCTACTGGTGTATTTACTACTACTGATGGAGCTTCTGCTCACTTCAAAGGTGGTGCGAAAAAAGTTGTTATCTCCGCTCCATCTGCTGATGCACCAATGTTCGTTATGGGTGTAAACAATGAAACTTACACTAAAGACTTGAACGTAGTTTCTAACGCTTCTTGTACTACTAACTGTTTGGCTCCTTTGGCTAAAGTTATCAATGATGAATTTGGTATCGTTGAAGGCTTGATGACTACAGTGCATTCAATCACTGCAACTCAAAAAACAGTGGATGGTCCATCAAGAAAAGACTGGAGAGGTGGCCGTGCTGCTGCTCATAACATCATTCCTTCAAGCACAGGTGCTGCCAAAGCAGTAGGTAAAGTAATTCCTGAATTGAATGGCAAATTGACTGGTATGTCTTTTAGAGTACCTACAGTTGACGTTTCTGTTGTAGATTTGACTTGTAGACTTGAAAAAGCTGCAACTTATGATCAAATCAAAGCAGCGATCAAAAAAGCTTCTGAAACTAAACTTGCTGGTATTTTGGATTACACTGAAGATGAAGTGGTTTCATCTGACTTTATCCACGATGCGCATACTTCAATTTTCGATGCAAAAGCAGGTATTGCTTTGAACGATAACTTCGTAAAATTGGTGAGCTGGTATGACAATGAGTGGGGCTACAGCAATAAAGTAGTTGAATTGATCATGCACATGAATTCAGTGGATGCGAAATAAGAAATAAACCAGATCAAGCCAAATCGGAATTGGTTTAGAACGAGTTCAAAAAGATAAGAAATAAGATGAGAAATGGTTTTTATAGAGAGGGTAGCCTGTGGGCTATCCTCTTTTTGGGTGCGGTGGAGTGAGTGAGCATGGGTCGCCCCTACATGTGATAAATGAGTATAAAAAAAAGCGGTCATACGACCGCCCGCAATTCCTTATGCTTTGATTTTGAATACTGCTTTTTTTACGGTTGTATAATAAATGTTGGGGTGGTAACCACCTCAGCATTATTTTTTGCAAAAAAATAATGCATTCCCCCACAAATTCCTGTATAATGTAGTTGACTAAA
>JAWXUZ010000093.1:0-9658 GCA_044425835.1 Bacillota bacterium
CTCCACCAATTAAATATTGCCAAAAATAAGTACTCTACGGGGGAGCAGGCGACCAAAGGTCGCCACCCAAGAGATACTGCAAACTTCAGGTAAATGGGCGAACTTAAAGTTTGTTCTTTTTTAAAAAAATGGCAATATTTAGTTGGTATCTCAATACTATGAATAGTATACTATATTTTCTGATCATTTTCAACGTAATTTATAAAAAAAACTATTAAAATAATCATAAAAAAAGTTACATTACTCGTTCTACAGTCACACCTTGGAAATATACCTGCAAAATTTCTTCGGCACTTGCCCCTTGTTGGCTCAAAGCGTTTGCCCCGTATTGGCTAAGCCCAACACCATGTCCATAGCCTCCGCCATAAATAGAGAGTCCTGTGAGTTCATTGTCGTCATTTCTCAACTCTTTGATGGAGAAAAAACCGCTCGGCAACATCGTTTGTCCGCTGAGGTGTTGACCGTCTTTTCGTTGGAGGACGATAGGTGTGCCTACCGTTGTTTTCGCTGGAGAGAGTACGGAGCGGAGTGCATGTTCTGTCGCTACTTCTACTATTATATTGGTGAAGTGAAATTCCATTTTTTCAACGACTCCACTTTCCCCACGAGAGGTGAGGTTGACGGATTGCAAATCACCTAAATTTTCAGGTAAATCCTCTAAGAGTGTGTCGTCCAAATCGAATACAGTCACCTTATTTTTGGCAATGGTTGGGAGTGTGTTTTTCACGATTTCCTCGAGTTGCTCCACTTCAAAATAGATTTTCCAACGATACCAAGGAGAGTCCTCGTCATAGCCTGAAATGTCCCAGTTCTGCCAAAATGTAAGCCAATCTGCTTCTGTTTTTGGGAGTTCTTCTTCGATTCCGTGGACATTGCCCAAAAGGTATGGCTTGCCAACACCATCGAAATTTCCGTCAAAACTCCAGACTTCCACGTCTCTTGCCCCAAGTCCACTCGATGTGGAATAAAAATACGTTTGGACGACACGATCGCCCATCACCAAGCAGAGACCTTCTGTGGCGGTGACGGCTTTTTTTGCTTCTGCTGTTGTTTCTGCCCCTTTGAATACTTGGTTGGCGGTCGTGTCTATGACGTTTGCCCCTTGTGTGGCATAGGGACTTGCATAAAATTGATTGTACGCATAACTTCTGGCACAAATGGCTTGTGCTTCGAGGGCGGTTGTGCCAAAACTAGAAGGCATTTCATATGGCACGACCCCTAAGAGATACTGCTCCATCGGGAGTGTTTGCACGGCAACGATTTTTTGGTCTAAGACTTCAAGCTCCACACTGCCTTCGTAGGTGGTGGTTTCTCCGCTGTCAAAGGTGAGAGAAAATAAATCTGTACTAGAAATGGTGACGACTCCTTCTGAAAACCACGGCAAATTCGCTGTGAGTGTGGCATCTTCGTTATCAAATGTCTTAGAAAGAGAAGCGTTTTCTATAGTGAATTTTCCTTGACTACTCACAACAATTTCATTTTGTCCACCGCCACCGAGCAAAACTCGAATATTGTATGGCATAGGGCGAGCATGTTCGACCGAGCCGATGACCGCTCCGTCTAGTACGTAAAAATCTGTCGTCGTACTACCAATGATAAATTGTGGCGTTGCTTTCAAAAATAAGTCGCTGTCGTATGCAGAAAAATTGTCGTGCAACTGTAAAATTCCTGCGGATTGTAGTGAGATTTCATTGCCACTCACACGGCGAATCATGTCGTTTTCGTAAGCTGTTCCGCTTTCGATATCAATCTCGTTTTCGCCGATTGTGATATGACCGAGACCTGTCATTTCTGCTCCGTCGTATGGAAAAATATACGTTAGTTCTGAGACGACTTCCAAGCCTTCTTCTACCGTGCGGTAGTATACGCTTTCTAGTGTGGGTGTGGAATCTTCGACCGACAGGAGTGCGAGAATCTCGTTGTCTTTTTGTAAAAAGTGGAGTTCTGTATGCGTGTACGCTGTCATGTCGTATGCCGATCCGTCGACGATGCCATGCGTGAGACCGATTTCACGATCGTTTGTATAGAGTACGATTTCTTGCTTGGCTTCGATACCTTGTCCGCCCAAAGAAGTGACGGCTTCTTGGAACAAATCGACCCATAGAGAATAGGCAATTGCCATATCTTGATTGTCTTCATTGAGAGAAATGCCGTGCGAAAACGTTGGGGCAAGCAGTTCGAGTATCGTTTTGGCTTCATGTAGGAGCAGTGGAGCTTCCGCTGAAAATTCATTTTCATCAGTGAATATGCCTTTTGTCGCACAGCCATTGACATAAGGGTAGGACCAATCTTCTTTTGTGATGTCACTGAATTTTTCTGTTTCTTCTAATAGAAGTAACTCGTTTTTCGTATAGAGGGCAAGGGCGATCATTTTGGCTACTTGTAGTCTCGTGACGGCAGTCGTCTCACCGATTTTGCCCTCGCTTTCACGAGAAGAATTGAGTATAGGCAAGGAGACTTCTACTACTACGATTGGTTCTGGTGGTTCTGAATCTTTGAGCTGACACCCAGAAAGTGTGAGCAAGCACAAGCAAAGAGTAAATAGCATGGTACGCATTAAATAGTGGCATTTTTTAAAAGATGAGACTTTGGGGAGTTGTTTCAAGCACCGCCGACTATTCAAAAAGTGGGAGCAAAATTTTAATTTTGACCACTTGTGTAGGGATAAAGTGGTATCGTCTTCGTGAGATTCCATTGGTACATTCATAATTGTATATATTTTTTTCATTGAGTAACTCCTTTCGCTTTGCAAATTTGGAAATTGGACTAGTAATAGTGTATGCTTGGACAATCAAAAAATGCATAAAAGCGAAAAATGGAAGTTTACAGTTCGTACTCATAGAAAATATTTTCTTGTAAGAAAGGCGGAATTGCAACATTGAAAAACGTTTTTTAAAAAAAGTGCAATTTAATTTCATTTTTCTATTGACAAAACGATTGAAGTGCGTTATACTAAAAAAGTGAAATTGAGTTACATATTATTTTGTTATTGGTCAGATAATGAAAATTGCCCCAAAAGGTGTCAGAATTCATGACGGGCGACCACAGGTCGCCCCTACATATTGAAATTTCAGGATTTTTGTAGGAAGCTCTGGCCCTGTGGTATACGTAGTGGACAAGTTGTCGTATGCGTTCGGTTCTTTGAAAAAAAAGGCAATGGTGTCTTCATATCAAATTTTGAAAAAAATGGTTTTAAACTTTAGTTGGGGGTAAATTTTAAAAATCAAATTCGTAATACTGTAGTTCGTACCGGGAGGGGGTGGAACCCCTCCCCTACAAATTCGGTTCTCGATATTGGATAAAGAGCCAAAAAATCCCCCTTATCGGGGGGAGATGAAAACAGTTATTCTTCTTGATTGTTTGCTGTTGGGTGGTTGACTTTTTGGAAAGCATACATACTGATGACGATGGTGAGGCCACCAAGAATTGTGCCTAAATTTGGGGTTTCTTTCAAAATGAATAGCCCCAAAATCGTTGACACAAAAGGAACGAGAAATAAAAAATTGGTGACGTCACTCGTTTTTTTGGCATAGTACATCGCCCGTCCCCAAAGTAAATATGCACTTGCACTACAAAAAATAGAGAGATAGAGCAAGACCAGACATGAAAATGGGGAAGCGGAAGTCAACTCGGCTATGGCTTGCGGTGACACAACAGCTAGAAAAATTGCACCAAAAGTCATGCAATACGTGGTGATTTCGAGGGCGGTGTAGCCAAGGAGTATTAATTTTCTGTTGATCAAATTGTATGTACAAAACATGGCGACGGCAAAAAAAGTATAGGTGATTCCAATATTGATGGAGAGTATGCCGTCCCAAAGTAGGAGGATCAACACTCCAGAAAATGCAGTAAATATCGCAATCCAGCCCAAAAAAGAAATGTGTTCTTTGTAAATAAATGTGGCTGCAATGGCGGTAAATATCGGCACGGTTGCAATAATTATGCTTGATGTGGCGGCGGTAATTGTAAAAAGCCCTGAATTGAAAGCAATCATGTAGAGTGAAAAACCAGTCAATCCACCACTGGCAAATAAGACGAGGTGGCGGTTTTTCGGTTTTCTGATGTGATAGACTCTGCCGAGAATGAGTAAAAATATAGCGGAGATGGCACAGCGTAAAAAACTAATCGAGAGGGGATCGAATTGCCCTTGTATCAATTTGCTAAAGACGAAAGCAGAACCCCAAAGCAGAATCGTGCCGAGTGCAAATACAATCATTTTTATGGGGTTTGTGTGGTTGTTTTCGGTGGTTGGTGTTTCGTTTTCATCTATTGGTTTTGTAGAAGTTGCGTTCATGGTGGACTCCTTGCGGTTGTTTTATTGGTCGATAGAAAGTTTTTGTTTGAGTTCGTTGAAAAATTCTAGCTGCGTTTGCAAATTAAGACGGTCAAATAGAGCGTGCAACTCGTCTTTTTCGGAGGCGGGTTTTAGTGCAGTTGCATTGCGATTTTGATTTTTTGGGGTGTATTCACCTGTAATGAAAGTGAGGGGGCTGAGTTGCAAAATCTCAGATAGGAGTGCGATTTTATCACGCTTCATATTTTCGATGTAGCCATTTTCCCATTTTTTGACGGTGCCTTTGCTGACACCGACGTAGTTGCCTATGGCTTCTAGTGTCAAATTGAGTTCGCTTCTGCGAGAGGCGATGATGGTGCCGATGTTCATGGTGGAGACCTCCTTTGTGGTTTATCCTAAAAGTATTATATCATGAAATTTTTGAAAAGCAATTACTTTTTTGAAATTAGAGAGAGGAAGGAGAAGTGAAAATGAATTTATTTGCATTGACATTGAAAATGAAACAAATGGAAATTTCGGTTTCTGCGTTGTCAAAGTTGACAGGCATCGGCAAGCAGTCGCTGTACAACAAAATGAATGGCAAAACGGCATTTACACAAGGAGACATTGTCAAATTGGTTGACGTTTTGCATTTGGATAGAGAAGCAATCCGTTTTATTTTTTTTGCTGACGAAGTTTCCTAAAAGAAACGAAAAACGGAAAGAGCGGGGAAATTTGAAAAAAGAGAGGAGGTGAAGAGAATGGTTATTTATGAAAATCATTGTGTCGATTGCAGTCAGCCATGTTATGGCTCAATTTGTGTCAATCGAAATGTGAAAGTTTTCGTTTGTGATGGTTGTGGAGAAGTATTGAAAAATGGATATTACGATGATGGCGAGGGATTTATGTTTTGTGAGTCTTGTTGTTTGAGTCAATGTTTTCGGGAATTTTTGGAGTACGAGGATTGATTGGGGCAAGTTGTGTGGGTGGGATTTTGGGAATGTAAGGTGATGAAAAAAGCGAAAAGCGAAAGGGGGTGGTAAAATGTCGCCAAAGCAAAAGCGATTTTGTCAAGAATATTTGATTGACCAAAATGTACGTGATGCCACTTTAAGAGCGGGCTACCAAAACGAAAACCACGGGAGTAAGTTGCTAGAACAGGAGGCGATCAAAACGTATCTGTTGCAGTTGATAGCGGAAGCAGAAGCAGTGGAGCAGTTGGAAGCGGAGCAGTTGGCAGAGACAGAAGCTGTAGCTGTGGAAGCAGTGGAGCAGTTGGAAGTGGAGCTGTCGGCAGAGGAAGTAGCTGTAGCAGAAGAAGTGGAAGTTGTAGCTGAAGAAGCAGTGGAGCAGTCGGAAGAAGTAGAAGCTGAAGCTGAAGAAGAAGCGGTGGAAACAATTGCTGGTGCAGATGAGGTGTTGTCGTATTTGACTGATGTGATGCGTGGGCGGAGTGAGTCTGATATCCTTGTTGTCGTTGCGGAGGGGGCTGGCGTAACGAAGCCAGAAACTGTGACGAAAACGCCTGACCACAAAGAAAGATTGAAGGCGGCGGAACTTTTGGGTAAGAATCATACCTTGTTTACTCAAAAAAAGAAAAAGGAATCAGAGGACGTACTTGTGATTATTCCGGGAGAAGAAGAATTGAAAGATTAGGTGCATTCACTTGCAAAAGTGGTTGCGTGAAATGAGGATCGGGGGTGTTGCGTGCAGAAAAAATATATCAATTTGCCAGAAGTCGTAGGCGGTGGGTACGGCGAATTTTGGCGATTCAAAGGACGATATCGTGTCGTGAAAGGCAGTCGTGCCTCGAAAAAATCGAAAACGATTGCACTGTATTTTATTTATTCCATGATGAAATACAAAGGGGCAAATCTTTTGGTCGTGCGGAAAACACATAGGACCTTGCTCGATTCTTGTTTTGCGGAATTGAGTTGGGCGATTGGGCGTTTTTCTGTTTCGCATCTATGGAAAACCACGAAGTCACCGCTCATGATGGAGTACCTACCGACGGGGCAGAAAATCTATTTTCGTGGACTCGATGATCCGCTGAAAATCACGTCGATTACGGTGAAAGAAGGGGTACTTTGTTGGCTGTGGATTGAAGAAGCGTATGAGCTGATGAACGAATCGCATTTTGATACGCTCGTAGAATCGATTCGTGGGGAAGTGCCAAATGAGTTGTTCAAGCAAGTGACGATTTCTTTCAATCCTTGGAGCGACAAGCACTGGTTGAAACAGCGGTTTTTCGATACGAAAAGCGAGGACATCTTGGCGATTACAACGAATTATTTCTGCAATGAATGGCTCGATGAATCGGATTTTATGATGTTTGAGATGATGAAAGAAAAAAATCCGAAGCGGTATGCAGTGGCAGGTCTTGGTCATTGGGGGATTACCGAGGGTGGGATTTTTGAAAATTGGAAAGAAGAAGATTTTCTGATTGAAGATATCAAAATGATCCCTAAAATTCAAGCGGTGTTTGGTCTCGATTTTGGATTTACAAACGATCCGACGGCTCTATTTTGTGGGTATATCGATACCTCACACAGGGTGTTGTACGTATTCGATGAGCTGTACCAAAAGGGCATGCAAAATCGCAAAATTTACGAAATGATTTTGCATATGGGTTATTACAAAGAAGCAATTACGGCCGATAGTGCAGAGCCAAAGTCGATTGCAGAACTTAGGGAGTTGGGTCTCCATCGCATTCGCAGAGCGGAAAAAGGCAAAGATAGTGTGCGAAAAGGGATTGATTTTTTGAAGGGGTATGAAATTGTAGTGCATCCATCTTGTGTCAATTTTCTGACAGAAATTAGTAATTATTCATGGAAAGAAGATGGTACAGGGAAGAGGCAAAACGAACCCAAAGATGATTTCAATCATTTGATGGACGCTATGAGGTACGCTGTGGAGCGTGTGGCAAAAGGCGAGAGCCACAGTTTTTTATAGGGGTTTGAGATATAGCCAGTTTCTAACAGATAAAGACCTTGGGGCTTTGCCCCAAACCCCACCAACTTTTGGAAAAGTTGGATCAAAACTTTAATTTTGCTGACCTTAGAGCTGAGAAGATTTTATATTTTTTAGCAATATTTAATTGGGGGAAACAATAACAGAATAGAGGTGAAACATGACAGAATTGTTAGAAGAAAAAATGGGAATTGTATCAGACCTTGATTTTATAAAAGAAGAAATTCGTGCATTTCAATTCTCGAGAAAATACAGTGAAATGACGGCGGGTATGCGTTATTTTTTAGGAGAGCATGACATCAAAAATCACCAAAGAATGGTCATCGGTGCAAATGGAGAATTGGAGGAAGTATCGAATATTCCAAACCATAAAATCGTAGACAACCAGTATAAAAAAATGGTGGTGCAAAAAACGAATTACTTGGTGGGCAAGCCGATTTCTTTCGTGGCAAAAAATGAAGCGTACCAAAAACTCGTGACGAAGCTCATTGGCAAGCGGTTTTTACGCACGTTGAGAAATATTTGTGAAGATGCCTTAAATTGTGGGGTGGGGTGGTTGTTTGTCAACTACGATGAAAAAGGCGAATTCTTTGCGAAGCGATTCGACCCTCGAGAAATCATTCCTGGGTGGGCAGATAGTGACCATACAACGCTCGATTATATCATTCGATTGTATGAAGTCGTGGGGTATCAAGGCAGTACGAAAGTTGTGATTGAAAAAGTTGAGATTTATGACAAAACGGGTGTTAGTTTTTTTGAAATCACAGGAGATGGCAACTTAATTCCTATCGCACCGTACCACCAACCGTATTTTTTGGCATATACAAAAAATTCTGCTGATGAGGAAGAAATGGAAGCTGTGCCTTGCAATTGGCAAAGCGTACCGTTCATTCCATTTAAGTACAACAGCAAAGAAATTTCGCTGATTCGATCTGTAAAAACGTTGCAAGATGGCATCAACTTGATTACGTCAAGTTTTTTGAACGCACTCGAGGAAGATGCAAGGAATACCATACTCGTTTTGGTCAATTACGAGGGGGAAAATCTTGGGGAATTTCGCAGAAATTTAGCGACGTATGGAGCGGTCAAAGTCAGGAGTGACGAGGCGGGAAAAGGCGAGGTCAAAACGCTCAATGTGGAAGTCGACAGCGGAAATTACCAAGTCATATTGGAGATATTTAAAAAAGCACTCATTGAAAATGGCATGGGTTTTGATGCGAAAGACGACCGCTTGCACGCAAATGCAAACCAGATGAATATACAGTCTATGTATTCAGATATTGATCTCGATGCCAACGGTATGGAGACGGAATTTCAGGCGAGTTTGGCGGAGCTTTTGGAGTTTGCGAAGTACCATTTTGTCAATAGTGGATTGGGTGATTTTTCAGAAGAAGAGATTCAAATTATTTTCAATCGAGATATGTTGATGAATGAATCGGGGATTATTGAAAATTGTTGCAAGTCGGTTGGGGTGTTGTCGGAGGAGACAATTGTTGCCAACCATCCGTGGACAGCCGATCCGAAGCGAGAGCTGGAACAAATAGTAAAAGAGAGAGAGGGGTTTTCATTTGAAGAATGAGATTTTAGAAATGGAACGTGCGTTTTTTGATCGTAGCCATGAAATTTGCGAGGAGCTTGCAGAACTGATGACTTCTTTGGAATTTACCATGGAATCTGGTGTGAAAGAATGGCTTTCATCATGCGTTGTGGATTCCAAATTGTCAGTCTCGGCTGGGCGAATTTTTTTGACAAAAAAAGAGAAAGAAGCATTCTTGTTGGAAGCCAAGGCATATGAAAAAGCCGTGAAAGAAAAAGCATTTTTGTCTGAATGGCATCAAGAATTGATCGAGATTTTAGAGAAAAAAAACATCACGAAAATGGAAGCAGTGAGGGTACATATTGCACATGGGGTACATGTATTTTACGGAAAAGAACTTGAGTTGATTGAGGGGTTTTTGTCGGAATTGTATGTCTTTGTGTATGAAAAAGTCTGTGAGTTGTTGCGGAAAAATGGCGGAGCAAAAACGGGCATTTCTGTAGAAGAAGTGTTGCAAAAAGCGTGGACACCTGATGAGAAAAATTTTTATGTACGCTTGGAAGTGCAGAAAAAATCGCTACTTGTCGATTTGGAAAAAGCGATCATTCGTGCTTGTGCCGTGGGTAGTGGTGTACAGGAAAGCATTGATGTGTTTGTTGGGAGTATGCAGAAGTTTTTGAAAACAGTAAAAAATCGAGTGGCAGGGTTGATTTTGACGGAGCAGTCGTATTTTTTCAATTCAGCGATTCATGAGGCGATGGTGATAGGGGGTGTGACATCGTATGAGATTGTGTCGATGGAGGAAGCGGGGCGATCGAAAATTTGTGGGGAAATGCATGGGAAAGTGATGGGGGTGGAGGCGTTTTTGGTGGGGGCAT
>JAWXUZ010000012.1:0-42380 GCA_044425835.1 Bacillota bacterium
TACATACGCACAAGCAGAAGCCCAAACGCTCACAAACCAACTCACAAATGCCGGAATGCAAGCGTTTCTAACATTTACTGGCGACGGTTTTACTGTGTATGCTGTCGGTCAAAATGCAAATTTGATACAAAAAAACACTGGGAAAACGGGCAGTTCTCTTGGGCAAGTGTCTGCTTATAAAGTCACTGGTGCCAATGGAACGGTTTTGATTCCTATAAATTCTTCTGGGGTTTTGCAAGGCAGTCATGAGGAAAATACATTTTCGATTGGCCAAAGCTCGACGAGATACCGTGGGTATTTGACTTTTGATGTGGCAGGTGGTGCATTGACACCAGTCAACGCCATTGGAATCGATACGTATTTGTATGGCGTTGTGCCAGCGGAGATGCCTCCATCTTACCATGAGGAAGCACTAAAAGCACAAGCAATCGCTGCGAGGACGTATGTTCTGACGAAAATGGGGGAACACTCAGCCGGGGAGTATCATCTTTGCGACTCCGTTCATTGCCAAGTGTACCACGGTGTTTCTGTAGAGCAAGCGACTACAACGAAGGCTGTCGATTCTACTTCTGGCACCATAATATTATACGATGGCGAACCGATTGAAGCTGTATTTTCTGCTGCTTCAGGTGGATATACTGAAAATAGCGAAGACGTTTGGAGCGATGAAGTGCCGTATCTCAAAGCAGTTCCTGAAATTGCACCCGAACTCGATACAGCGTGGAGTGGCTCAGTTTCTGCTTCGCAATTGTCGGCGGTGGCAGGATTTCAAGTCAGTGATATTGTGATTACGAAACTCGCAACTGGTGGACGTGTGCAAGAATTAAAGCTCGTCGGCGGTGGCACAAAAGTCTTAAGCGGCGACAGCTTACGATCATTTTTTTCTGGGACAAACCTTGGTACATTGCCAAGTAAAATGTTTACAATCAACGGAAAGGGCGGTACCATCGGGCAATATGACGGTGCATTTTTAGGCATTAGTAGTAGTGCTGTCACACTTGTGAGCAATGAGGCTATGGCTGTAGAAGAAGAAGTAGCAGAAGCACTTAAAGAAGAGGAAATAGAAGCACTTCCTGCCGAAGGGAAGTATCATTTCCCGAATACTGTTTCTGCTGGAATTACTTTGAAAACTGAAGGCACTTTGTCGCATTTGGACGGTTTGCATATTGATTTTTCTGAAAGTGATATAGAAGATATTGTAGGCGACTTCGATTTTTCTTCAGTAAAGGATGATGAAATTGTAGAAGAAGAGGAAACGGAAGAGGAAGAAGAAGTAGAACCAGAAGAACCAGAAGTATCTCTCCCATCATTTGACACCGCAAATAGACCAGATTATTCGATTGCCTCAGTCAATATTTCGACATCAAATGGAAGTGGCAATTTCAATTTTTCAGGCTATGGCAACGGACACGGTGTCGGTATGAGCCAAAAAGGGGCGGAAGCGATGGCGAAGCTTGGGTATTCCTACCAACAAATTTTGACACATTATTATACAGGAGTGACGATAGGACATTTTTGATTTTCTATCATTATATAGGAGTATTTCATGAAAACAAAAGATTTTACTTTCGATTTGCCAGAAGAATTGATCGCACAAGAGCCACTCGTGGACAGGGCATCTTCTCGTTTGCTCGTGGTCAATCGTGAAAATAAAGAACTGACACACGCACATTTTTTTGACGTGAAGTCGTATTTGAAAAAGGGCGATTGCTTGGTGTTGAACAATACGAGAGTTTTGCCGGCGAGATTGTTTGGCGAACGTGTTGGCACTGGGGCGGTCATCGAAATTTTACTGCTCGTGCGGAAAGAGTTGGATTTGTGGGAAGTCTTGGTGCGTCCCGGGAAAAAAGCGAGAGTCGGAGACAAAATTTCTTTCGGCAACGGTCTCTTGCTTGCAGAAGTCGTTGACGTATTAGAAGAGGGCAATCGTCTATTGCGATTCCAGTATGAGGGCGTATTTGAAACGATTTTAGAACAACTCGGCGAAATGCCTTTGCCTCCTTACATCACGCATAAGCTAGAGGACAAAGAGCGTTACCAAACGGTCTTTGCGAAAAATGATGGCTCGGCTGCTGCACCAACGGCTGGATTGCATTTTACAGAAAAACTGTTGTCTGAAATTGAAGAAATGGGTGTCACCATTGCGTATGTCACACTACATGTCGGGCTTGGGACGTTTCGTCCTGTGAAAGTCGAAAATGTTTTGGAACATCATATGCATTCGGAGTATTACGTTGTCGAGCAAGCAGAAGCCGATAAAATCAATACTGCGAAGCAAAATGGTGGACGCATCTTTTCTGTTGGTACAACGAGTACAAGAACGATCGAATCTGTGGCGGACGAAAATGGAATTGTGCGAGCAAAGACGGGTTGGACAGAAATTTTCATTTATCCGTCGTATGAATTTAAAGTTGTCGACTGCTTGATTACGAATTTTCATTTGCCCGAATCGACTTTGATTATGTTGGTGTCGGCATTGGCGACGAAAGAATTGACACTAGAAGCATACAAAGTTGCAGTAGAAGAGCGATATCGCTTTTTTTCCTTTGGAGATGCCATGTTAATTTTGTGATTTTGCCATTGAAAAATAGTTAGTAGAAAAAACAGAAGAATATTTATGTGAATTATTTTGTATTTTCAGTTATTTGAGTATGAATAATCAGCAAAATTTGTGTACTATCACAATAGGACATGATTTTTTTGAAAAAAGTGAGTATAAAAAATGTATTTTCTGATGAGAATCAACCAATATATACAAAAGTGTTAAAAATATATATTTTTTGACCGATAAATTTTACATTGTTCCTATTTGCTTTTTTCTTATTTTTGTGTATAATTGAAGTATGAACAGATAATTTTTCAAGTAATTCGACTTATCATAAAAACAGTTGATGGAATGTAAAGGAGAGTAGAAAATGGAAAACGAGAGAATTATTGACAGAGTAATGAAAAAAGGCGTAAGAAGAATTGGGATTATGACTGGTGGTGGCGATTGTCCTGGACTCAATGCGGTGGTACGTTCTGCTGTATTTATGGCAAAAAAACATGATATCGAAGTCATTGGGATTCCTTTTGGGTACAGAGGTTTGTATCTAGGTGGTAGTTATTTCAAACCATTGTCTACTGATGATGTTGTTGGGATTATCGACCAAGGCGGTACAATTTTAAATAGCTCAAACAAAGACAATTTGTTCAGATATCCACGTCGTGACCGTACAGGTATTTTAAAAGATGATGATGGAAATATCATTTACGATGACTTTTCTGACCATGCAATTGACAACTTAAAAAGAGCAAAAATCGATGCAATGATTATCGTCGGTGGTGACGGTACTTTGACTTCTGGTCGTGACTATTCAAGACTTGGTGTGCCTGTTGTCGGTGTACCAAAAACGATTGACAATGACTTGCGTTCAACTGATATCACATTTGGTTTTGATACAGCGGTTACTCGTTGTGCAGAAGTTGTAGAATGTGTAAGAACGACAGGTGAAGCTCACAACCGTGTAATGTTTATCGAAGTTATGGGTAGAAATGCAGGGCATATCGCTCTACATACTGCTCTTTCAACTGGAGCTGATATGGTATTGATTCCTGAAATTGCATACGATAGCAAAATGCTTGTAGATACAATCAGAGAAAAATTATTGACAGATAAGAGTGCAATCATCATCGTTTCTGAAGGTGTAGAACCTCCAGATGAGTCTGCTTATGAAACAAAAATCGTAGAAGGTTCTCCTGATGCGGTACGTTTTGGTGGTGTTGCAAGTGCAATTGCTGAATTTGTAGAAAAACATTTAAACTCTATTCGTGACGTACATGGATACGCAATTTCTGAAACTTTAATTGACGTAGAGTGTCGTGCAACAAACGTAGGGTATGCCCAACGTGGGGGAACACCTACTGTAAACGATAGAATTTTAAGTACTCGTTTCGGTGCATACGCTGTTACTGAATTGTTGGGTCGCTTGGAATTGGACGAACATGGAAACTATGGTCGTATGGTTGCTGTCAAAGACAATGCATTGACTTCTGTTTCTCTTGAAGATGTAATTAGTAGCAATAACATGATCGACAACCAAAGAAAAGTAGAAGTACGTGGGGAAATCGTGGAATTGGCTCGTGATATGGGTATTTCTTTCGGAGATAGATTTGCGTATAATTAATTAAAAAATCAAATATTTTGTCAAACGGATTCGTTTGCAATGTTAAAAAGGCGGTACACGGTGTGTATCGTCTTTTATGTTATAAAAATCATAATTTTTTTTCAAAAAAGTCATAAATGCCATTGAGTCGACAAAAAAAGTGTGGTATAATGATAAGTAGTGAAATTTTTGACATAGGAGGTGATTGACGATATGGCAGACGAACAAAATTATTACGCAATCGGAAAAGTTTCTGAACTTTGCAATGTCTCAATTAAAACATTGCGGTATTATGATGATATCGGTCTTTTGGTTCCTGAATATCGAAAAAAAGAAAGTAATTACAGGTATTATACGCACAATCAAATTTTGACACTTTTTATCATTCGTAAATTACGAGATTTGGGTGTGTCACTAAAAGAAATACAAGTCATCATTACGAATAGCGAACCCAAAAGCATGGAGGAGTCTATCACAAAACGCCTCACGGAAATCCAATCTATGATCGATGATTTGAATAACCAATACGCTGAAGGAAAAATTTTGCTTGATCGTTTGCTCAAAGGGTACGATCTATTAGAAGGAAAAATGGAACGCATTGCCGAGGACATTACAGTTGAGGAAATCCCTGTCGTTCATACACTTGTCACTCGCAAAGTCGAAAAAAATTATAAAAATAGCAATGTGTCGCTCAATCGTTGGTTTGAACTGTTCCAGACGGCATCTCAAAATGATTTGCGTATCGTTGGTACAGTGATTTTGACGTACCACAATCACCCGATGGATCAATTTTTCAAAAAAGATTGTGACCTAGAAGTGGCAGTGCAAATCGATCACGAATCAGAATTATCGGAATATAAAACGTTTGGCGGATTCAAAGCAGTCACCGCTCTACATATTGGTCGCAACGAAGAAATCATTCAAACACATATCAAAATGATCAAGTGGCTCAACCAAGAGGGGTATACCATCGACGGCAATATTTCCGAAGAATACATCATTTCTCCAGTGGATATTGTGAATGAAGAACACCATATTACGAAAATTATTATTCCAATCAAAAAATGATGAGGTGAGTGTGATGGACGAGGAAATTAGATATTCGATACGCAAAGTTTCTGAAATTTGCAATATCTCAAGCAAAACCTTGCGGTATTACGATGAAATTCAACTCGTCGTGCCAGAATTTCGTGACGATACGAATCGGTATCGGTATTATAGCAAAAAACAGATGGTGACACTTGCCATTATTCGGAGATTGCGATCAATGGATTTTGCACTAAAAGAGATTCAAAGCATTTTATCTGAAAACAATACGAATCGCTTGGAACAAAGTATCGAGATGAAGCTCGAAGACATCAAAAAAGAAATCGATGGCTTGCAAATTAAATATTCCGAAACACATTCTTTTTTGCAAAGACTACGAACGGGTGTCGACCTTTTGAATATCAAAGATGTGCTGAGTGGAGATGAAATTTCCGTTGTGACGATTCCAAAATGCGATGTGATTTACACAAAGCAAACTATGAAAAATTATGCAAATACAGAGGTTTCTCTCAATCGTTGGCTTGAAATTGTCGATATGTGTGAGCAATACCAACTCAAAAGCCAAGGGGCAGTTATCGTGACCTACAACGCAAACCCTTTGGAACAATTTTTATTTTCTGATTTGGATATTGAATTTTGTATGCCTGTTGAAGCTACGAAAGAGGGCGATTGCTACAAAACGTATGGCGGATTTTTGGCGGCAACGGCAATACATATCGGAAATTATAGAGATATCATAGAGACACACATTCGACTCATTCGCTGGATCAACCAAAATCAATATAAAATCGTTGGCAATGTCTCGGAAGAGTTTATCATTTCTCCGCTAGACGTGGATAATGTCGACGAACACGTAACGAAAATCCTTGTACCTGTCATGGCAGTTGGTGCGAAAGAGTGAGCGTGCCATGTTACACTACTTATTTTCTAAAAAATATAAAGAGATGTAGAACTGAAATTCAATTCTACATCTCTTTTGTTTTGTTATGATTTACTTTAATCAACTACGCAAATCTATCGTAAAGTAGACAGTCGGTAAATTTTGATAATATCCGATGCCGTAATGTGAAAACGAAGGATTCGTAATCGTTGCCAATTCCGCAGGGGAAGTGAGCCAGCCCGTATAAATATCAATCAAATCGTTGTCTGTTTTTCCAAGGAGTTCCGTTGCACTTTTGAAAGAAACTTCCGCTGCTTGGAATCGCTCAAACGGAGATGAACCATCTGAACCCGTTGGACTGAAAAATTGATTGACCACCATATCTGTTGTATGGTTTTGTGCAACCGTTGTCAATACAGCATCCTCTTGGAGCATTTGCAAATTACTTTCTCTTCTTTTGGCTTGTATCAAATCCAACAAACCAAATTTCAAATACGATGGATCCTCCATGTGAACTGAATTGTTTGCGTACTCCTCTTCAAAAAGTACAGTATCACGCAAATGAATTGCAGAAAGAGAATCTTTGTAATCTAAGTAAATATCTACTTGTGAACCTGAATATTTGATGACTTCTTTCAAAGCAGAAAGACTCGATACACTATATTCTTGGACATCTTGCAAAGTAGAAGAGTCGCCATCCAAATCCAAATACTGGAAGTTGTTCGTTGGCATAAATACTTCTGCCACCAAATCATCTACGAAAGTGATATAGAAGTAATTTTTATAATTCGTATGGTAAATATAACGATCCAAATGATGCGGTGTCATATCGAGACGAGTCGGTTCGCCAAGCAATTCTTCGATTTCGCTACGACTTTGTCCCAAAGAAATTGAGTTTCCTGCAACTTCTACGGTGTGGTAGAGCGTTCGTTCTTGCAATTCTTCCGCAGACAATTGAGGTTCTTCCACTTCGTCTTCCATATTGGCAAGTTGTTGATTTTTTATCGTTTCATAGTACCACAATGCATTGACAAATCCAACGATAGATTCTTCCACTGTCAAATTGTCCTTTGGATGAAAATTGCCATCGGAACCGCCCGATAAAATTCTCGAAGCGTATAACTTATTGATGACTTCTTGTGAAAATTCAGGCAAATCTACAATATCAGGAAATGGATTTTCATCTGATACAACCAAATCAATTTCTAAAGTTTCCAAAGTACGCACAAGAATAATCGCCAACTGCTCACGAGTCAAAAAACTATTAGGTGAAAATGTCGTAGCAGAAGTGCCTGAAATAATCCCAGCATCATATGCAATGAGTACTGAACGATCGTCCGTATCAGAAAATGGTGACTCAATCTCTTTCGTCACTTCTTCTCCAAGCACAGTTTCATAAAAGTTGACTATGATTTCGCAAAAGTCTACACGTGTAATCGGATCCTTGGCAGTTTCATATGCTTTTACTGTCACAAAATCTCGATTGTACGCTATATTTACAGAATGTTCCGCCCAAAAACTTACGTTTGACACGACGTCTGCGTAACTTACAACTGTACCTGCCGTCATTGTTAGCACACCAGCAAGCATGAGTGTAATCGTACGTTTCATATCCTATCATCCTTTCTTTAGTAGAAGGAAAGCTTGTAAAAATGGGCTTGCCTTCAAATAATGTTGCAGATATATTAATGATTGTAACACATTTTATCGAACAATGCAAATCTTTTTTTGATTTTTCAGAAAAATGTTCGGAATAATTAAATATACAAATAAATTTTATCAAACCATATTCTTATAAAGTTGATATTTCTGATGTTTTTACGATATCATACGTCCCATCTTGGCGTTGGATTCCATAAGAATTTTCTATATATCCAGACATTGCATACGGCGAATCATCTCGAATTTCGACGATTGCCACCGTCTCTCCCGAAGAAATTTCCACTCCTTCCCCTACAATAAATCTCTGCCACGTATCCGACCACTTTTGATGTTCTGACACAACTCTCTTATCTTGTTCGACAAACTCCTCTTTCTTTGGCACTGTTTTTTGGTCATCATTGTCTACCGTCAGGTATCTTTGGTACTTTTTGATGTCGAGTGTCGTTGGTGCTTCTGTCGTTTTCCACGTCACATCTGAAGTTTGCAATACTTTCTTCCACTGATTCGATGTGATAATTTCATTGTTTTCCCAAAGTTCATTCCAAGCCGCCTCAATGACAATCGGTGTAGAAAGTACATTTTGAAATTCGTCGTCTTTGTAGAAATAGCCTCGCAAAAGTTCTGACTGCTCATACGCACCAACCCCTTGGTTTGCAAATTCATTGACGATGATGACATCTTGTGTATTGGCATCAATTGGAATAAATGATACCTTCTTGATTTCGTAAAAATCGCCAATCGTCCCGAGATATTCATACGAATTGCCATCATTTGTATACACTGCCAGAATCGTATTTTTCGGACCAAAACTCACCGAAATCACAACATCTCGCTCGTCATTTTCGGTGATATTGCCGAAGTAAATCTCAACTTGCTCTAAGTCGTTTATATTGTAAATTTCTGATTTCCCAGTGTCGAGAAGTACCTGGTTTGCAATTTCTTTTTTCTGTTCGATATTACTGAAATTTGCGATTTTTTCCTCTATCAAAGCAGAAATACCCTCCTTTTCTATAGTAAATCCACCCAAAACCAGTCCTGCTATCCCTGCGACTGTGGCTGTTGCAAGTAATTTTTTTTTCATTTTGCCACCTCCTTAAAAAAGTATATGTTTCCATAGTAAAAAATATGGTCAATTATTCTTTTTTTTGCTGTGGCTATGAGCAATTTTCTTAAAAATAAAGACATGAAATCGACTCGATTTGGTATATATAGCTATTGAATCAAAAAAATTATGATAAAAAAATAAAAAAATGCAATATTTTACAAAGTATCGAATTTTATCATTGCTATAGTAGAAAAAAAGGTGTATAATGAAACGAGGTAGGCAGAGCAATTTGTAGTTTGCAATAAGAAGGGACTGACACGTATGAATTATGAAACACTAGACTATATGTCAAACGGCGTTATTATAGAACAAGCGGAACGGTTGGAAGTTATTTATATCAACCGTGTTGCCAGACAAATTTTACATATCACAGACGATATTTCTGTTACGTCAGTCAAACAACTCATTGCTTCAGAAGACACGTATGCTGAACTGAAACAACGCATAAAAAGTGATTTGGAAACGTATGGCAAATCAGAAGGGATTGTGTATTTGCACACTTTTTCTGATACCATTTATGAGGTAGATTTTTGCTGTACATGGCTAGACGAAAAGGAAAAACTCATCTGCTACAGTTTTCAAAATGCCGCCGAAGTATTTGGCGAAAGTCAAGTGACATTTCGTGAACTTGCCGAAGCTTTGCCAAGTGGAATCATCGTTATGGATATCGAAAACGAACTCTCCATTACGTATGCCAATCTTGAGCATTACAAGATTTTAGGCATCGACACAGACGCAGAGTCAACGACTTATTTGTTGCGTGATTTTATTTTTGAAGAAGATGTCAATTGGGTATTGACTGAAATATTTGAAAATTTAGCCAATGACAAAGAAGTAGACATTGAATTTCGTATGAACGTTGCAGATGGTGATGTCCATGCAAAATGGGTACGACTCTTTGGTCGTGCAAAAGAAACGGCGAGCGGAGAAAAACTTTTTTACTCAAGCTTAAAAGATTTGAGTCAACGTAGAAGCATCAATGACAAACTGCATATGGAAAGAATTATATTTTACAAGATTACAGAAATTACAGAAGAAACTTTATTTCGATTGGATATGCAAACGAACATCATGCATTTTATAGGAAAGAAAATAGATATTTTTGGTGATACAAATGTATTTGAGAATTACCCTGAATCGATTACGAAGCTTGACAAAGTATATCCAGAAGATATTTGTGTGCGTGAAGAAATGCTCGAAAACTTTAGAAATGGCATTGAAACACCTACTGAAATTCGTTATAAAACGCAAGATAACAATTATGAATGGTATAAGTTGACGTATAGCTTTATCAGAAATGGAAGCAATAAACCAGTTCTTGTCATCGGGAAAATGGTCAATATCCACAAGCAAAAAATATTGGAAGAACAAGCAAAAACAGATGCACTGACAGGATTTTACAATAAGGTAACGACAGAGCATGAGGTCAATCGTTTGATTCACTTCAAAAAAGAAAACCCGCATACTTTTTTCATTATAGATATCGACAACTTTAAGTCAATCAATGACAACTTAGGTCATCATTTTGGCGATATGCTTTTGGTTGGGATTTCAAATGACATTAAGGAATGTTTCCGTGAAACTGATGTTTTCGGTCGTATTGGTGGCGACGAGTTTGTCGTTGTTATGCAAAATATGAACGATCCTGAAATTATTGAACAAAAAGCCAGAATGCTTTGTGGCATTTTAAATAAAACGTTTTCTAGTGATGGACAGCAATATATAGTTTCTGCAAGTATTGGAATTGCAACTTATCCTGAACACGGACTTTCGTATGAAGATTTATATAAAAAATCAGATATGGCAATGTATGAAGTCAAAGAGGCAGGCAAAAATGGATTCCGACAATTTTATTCCGCTTTGTCTCACGGAAAAGCAATTCGCTCTCCGAAAAAAGCAGACGATTATAAAATGCAACCCGATTTGATGAATACGCAAGTCGTATCGACTGTGTTGAATTTATTATACGAAACGAATGATTTTAATATTTCTATTGCATCTATTTTAGAATATATTGGCACAGTATATAAGCTTGATAAATGTTATATTTTTGAGTCGATGGACGATGGAAAAACCTTTCGTGATTACCATAGGTGGTACAGCAAAGAAGAATATAAAAATGCAGTCACAAGATGCATTCAAGGAAAACATATCGAGGATTTCGTAAAAGATACCGATGATCATGGTGTGTTTTACACAAATGACATCACTGAAGTGAAAGAACAATGGGTATACAATCAGTTAGCGGAAGCCAATGTAAAATCTGTATTCTTATTGGACTCGTTGAAAAAATACGATGAGCGTGGTGTGTTTTTCTTAGAAGATTGCAAAACGAAAAAAGTTTGGTCACAAGAAGAAGTTGTTACACTGCTACATATTGGACGGTTGATGTTTACGGCACTCAATTACCGTGGTATGATTCAAAAATCAACACGCCAAAAAAATAAAGATTGAAACAATAAAAGACAAAGGAGTCGCCTATGAGTTTGGGAAACGGAAAAGATTTGAGTGTGAGTATACAGTTGTTTGAAATCATTAGCAACTTTAAAAAAGCAAATAATATTAACATTGAGACGATTGGCGGATTGTTAAAAAACCTTTGTGATTTGTTTGATATGGATAGAGTTGTTGCTGGTCGTAGAGTTGATGTTGTCCAAAAAGCGATTTTACCTGTTTTGGAATATGAAAAAAATGGAGATATCGTTTATTTCAATGTTGATTTTAATTTTGATCCCTTTGCAAACGAAAACCAAGAAGTCGATATCAACGAAAAACGTTATGCAAAAATGGTGCAAGCCAGAACGCTTTATGACGCAAAAGCAGTAGAGGATATCCAAGACGTACTGACAGGCATCAATTATAAGCCACAAAAAGAGGGCAAAAAGCTAAGTGAGATGATTGCCTATGGCATTGCACTCGAAGAGTTGTTTGCTTATACCATTTTTGAAAGATACGAAGGCAACGATAAATTTTCAGATGATGAGATGTTTTTGTTGAAAACGGTTTGTGAAGTCATCACCTTCAAAATCAAGGAAATCATTTCAGAACACAATGAGTTTAACGAAAAAACAATCAAAGACGCAATCATTCAAAATGAAAAAATGCCAATTTGCATGGTAGAGCAAAAGGGTGGTACAGTCATTTACTTCAACGAATTGTTCAAAAAAGTCTCGCCAACAATTGAATTTGGGGCATCGTCATACGAAGTATTTGGAGCAACGGCAGCTGAGGATTTGACACCGACAGAGGCAATTCGTTTGCAAACGCACCTCGACACGAATGACAAATACTGGATCAAAAAGACAGTTCCTATCACTTTTTCTGATGGGAGAGAAATCTTGATGATTTACGTAAAAGATGCGTCAGACTACATCAAGCAACTCGAAGGAATTGACTTGTTGACTTCTGCATTCTCGATGAAAGGTTTTGTGGAGTATTACAATTCTGCAATCAAAAAAGGTGACACCCCATATATGATTTTTACGATTGATATTGATAAATTCAAATATATCAACGGCAAATTTGGGTTTGACATCGGAAATGATATATTGAAAAATGTTGCAGATGTGCTCAATCATTTTATTGAACGTCCTGAAGCGTATTGTCGTATCACGGAAGATAAATTTGCAATTCTTTTGCGATGTGACACCAAAGAGGAAGCAACAGCGAAAATAGAAGATTTATTTGCTCGTTTGGATGCCATGCAAAGCGAACATTTTGAAGAAATCAAAATTACATTTATTTGTGGAGCAGCAAGAGTGAATAGAAGTTATCCGATGGACGTTTTGATTGACAATGCAAACCAAGCGAGGAAAATTGTCAAAGGTTCTCATAAAAATTCAATTGGATTTTTCGATGTAAAAAAAGAAGAAAAACTAAAAGAAGAAGCAATGCTTGAACAACGGATTCCATACGCTGTGGATCATGATGAATTTGTGCCGTTTTTGCAACCGAAATTTGATCTCAATTCACAGAAGATTTGCGGAGCCGAGGCTCTTGTACGGTGGGTTACGGCAGAAGGCATGATTTTCCCAGATCAGTTCATTCCTTTGTTTGAGAGAGATGGATTTATCAATACACTTGATTTCATTGTATACGAAAAAATAATGATTCACATCAGGGAGTGTTTGGACAAAGGGTTACACGTATATCCAATTTCTTTGAATGTTTCAAGAAGCCACATACAAAATGAAGATTTCGTCAACCAAGTAATGGATCTCATAGAACGATATGACATTCCAGTCAATCTAATCGAATTAGAACTCACGGAAAATATATTCGTTGAAGATAGAGAAACGTTAAAATTCTTTATCGATACAATCAAACGTCCGAAAATCAAAGTATCTATCGACGATTTTGGTTCTGCATATTCTTCATTACAAGTATTGAAAGATATCGATGTCGATATTTTAAAAATTGACAAAGGATTTTTGAATAACATTGATTTTAGCCTCAAGCACGCTTTTACAAAAGATGAAGTGGTATTAAAAAACATCATCAATATGGCAAAAGATTTGAATTGCAAGGTCATCTGTGAAGGAATCGAAACTGAAGAACAAGTCGGTCTTTTGAAGGGAATTGGTTGTCAATACGGCCAAGGATATATTTTTGCAAGACCAATGCCAATTGAGGAGTATGTATCAAAATTTTTAGAACCTGCCTCGAAAGAATAAAAGAAACCTCTAAAATGAATTACACGTTGATAAAATGTATGTCACTTTTTATTAAAAATAAGGGGAAACTATGAAAATATTAAAAAAATGGAAATTAGATATTTTTAAAATACTGCTCGGTGTTTTTATTGTATCCGCTATTGCTTTGTCTATGTTTGTTTCAACTCAACAAAACATACTAGATACTGATATGGCAATTGTTGCACGAGTAGAAACAATAGGTTCTGGTGTCCAGCGGATTGCAAAACTTGAACTAGAAAACAATCCTGACGATGAATTGCTACAAACTTTACGTGATTCGGTGAATGAAGTAGAAGTCAACGAGGAATATGCAAGTCATTTTCCCGAAAATCCAGAAACAATAACTGTTTTGGATGACTATATAGAGAATTTTCATGATTTTGATCGTGCGATTACAAAATACCACGAGAATAAAGATAGAGACGCCTTCTTTCTTGTCAGCGAAAATAATTACGAAATATCATCTTCTGCTGCTCGCACCTTATATGCGTATGTCATAGAAGTTGAAACCGAAATCAATCAATACAGAAAATTAATTACAGGCAATGTCATTGCAATTGCAATTGTTTTATTGAAGATTTTGATAGACACACTTGCCGAACTCAAAAGAAATAAAAAACTATCGGAGGGTATGTTTATTGATGCCTCCACCGGAATTTACAATCGAGCAAAATGTCAAGAAGTTTTGGCAAGCACAGACCCACCCAAAGCCGGAAAAGAACGTGCAATCATCATCTTTGACTTGAATGATTTAAAAAAAACGAACGACAATTTGGGGCATCGGGCTGGTGATTCTTTGATTGCAAACTTTGCTCACCAACTCAAAGAAGCGACGCATATTTTCTCTGAAGAAGTTGTCGTAGGGAGATATGGTGGCGATGAATTTATGGCATTTTTCCAATCGACCACTGACAGAGAAGTCAATTTATACTTAGAAGAAGTTCAATATCTGATAGATAAGTTCAATGAATCGGGTGTGGAACAATTCACTCTTTCTTGTGCGGCAGGGTATTCGATTACATCAAAAGAGCGACCGAATATGACAAATCAAGAAATATTTGATGAAGCCGACGAGGACATGTACAAAAACAAAATAGAAATGAAACGGAAAAAGAAAGAAGCACTAGAAGCCCAAGGAATTGAAGTGCCTGACCATGTAGATGATAGACTATAGCGTTTGAAATTCGAGGTGTAGTTATGGAACAGACAAAAAGCGAATTGAATGTTGATAAATTAGTAAATATGGTAAGTGATTTTATGTCGAATACCTTCGATGGCGATTCCAATCCAGAAACTGCGGAGTTGTTACGAATCACGATGATGCAACTATTAGTCAAGGTGACGACAGTACTTCATTTCGATCGAATGACCATTGTCGCACGCAATGAATCGATGGACAAATACTTATTGATGTACGAATTTACGAAAGAAAAAGGCTTTGCGGATCATGCCTCAGAAATCAATTTGTCGATGGGGCAATGTGTCAACACGCTGTATATGGCTGAAAATTCTGCAAAAAAAGCATTTCTCAAAGAGATAGGACAAGAATTACATCTTTATTCTACATCGTATTCCGAAGTAAAAACTGTACTTGAAGATGTAGGCTTTACTTTGTCAGAAGGAAGAGAGCCGAAAGAACTCTTTGTGTATGCATCAGCGTTGCCTGAACTTTTGTTTACGTATACCACTTTTGAAAAATACGACGGGTCTCTAATTTCAGAAAGTGATTTGAAATTATTGGCATTGATTTGTAAACTCGTCGACTCTAAAATTCAAAGTATGGTGCAATACAAGAAAAATTTTACTGAAGTGGCAATGAAAACACTCATATTGGAAAACGAAAAATTTCCGATGGCAGTCATACAAAAAAGTACTATGCAGGTGTTGTCGTTTAATAATTTGTACCGAATCCTATCTCCGAATGCGAAAAAAGGTGGGGTTTGTTACGAATTTTTGGACAAAACGAAACGGTGTAAAAATTGCTGTATTGACAAAGATGCACTTTTTACGGATAAAGAAAATTTCCAATGGGTCAAAAAAGCAATCCCATTCACACTTGCCAATGGCAAAGAAGCCTATTTAATTTATGCAAAAAGTAGTGCCGATTACGTCAATCAGCTGACCGCAGTCGACTCGTTGACGAACGCCATCTTGCCTCGTGGATATGAGGAATATTACAAAACTTTCGTGCAACGTAGCCAACAAAAATATGCGGTCTGCACTTTGGATGTCGACAAATTCAAAGTCATCAATACTGTATTTGGTTACGATGTCGGGAATGTGATTTTGAAAAAAATAGCAGATGTCATTCGTGGTTTTATTGATTCTCATGAGAATTTTTCAAGACTTGGTGAAGATAAATTTTCTATTTTTCTTCATTATAATACCTTTGGTGAATTGCATATCAAATTTAGAAAATTGATTGCTTTATTTGAAGAGATGAAACAGAAGGAGTTTCACCATATTAAAATTACAATTGCAGTTGGTGTGACTTTAGTAGATACTTCGCAACCGCTCAATATCTTACTAGACCAAGCAGCAACCGCTAGAAAAACTGTCAAGGGTTCGCTAAAAAGTACATTTTCTTATTATAATTCAGAATTGGATTTGCAATTGCAAAAAGAAATGGAATTAGAAGAACGCATTCCAAAGGCCCTTGCCAATCACGAATTTGTGGCATATCTACAACCTAAATTCGATATTCAAACTGAAAAAATATGCGGAGCAGAAGCTTTGGTGCGTTGGATTACACCCGAAAAAATGATTTTCCCTGATACGTTCATTCCTTTATTTGAAAAAAATGGGTTCATCACAACCCTTGATTTTATTATTTATGAACAAGTCATACAATATATCAGAAACTCTTTGGATGCTGGATTGCCTGTCTATCCGATTTCTGTCAATGTGTCGAGGAATCATATGGCGAATACAAATTTTGCAAATGATTTCATGAAATTAATTAATAAATACGATGTACCAAAAGAATACCTCGAACTTGAAATTACAGAAAGTGTTTTCGTTGAGGACACACACGCTTTGCAAAATTTCATTGAAACTATCAAAGAAAAAGAGTTGAAAGTTTCCATCGATGACTTTGGAACGGCATATTCATCTCTACAAAGTTTGACAGATATCCAAGCTGATATTTTGAAAATCGACAAAGGATTTTTAGATAATATTGATTTCAATCTCGAAAATGGAATCAATAAAGATAAAATTCTGATTAAAAATATCATTCAGTTGGCAAAAGAAATGGAATTCCATGTAATTTGCGAAGGCATCGAAACACAAGAACAAGTCGAATTTTTGAAAAATGTAGGCTGTGAACATGGGCAAGGCTACGTATTTGCACGACCTATGTCAATCAAAGATTACGACGAGAAATTTATAATGGTATAAACTATTTATGTAAAACATCAATCTATGATTCTGTGGAGAGATGTTTTTCATTTATACATGCATGAAAGTTAGGTGAACGTAAAATGAAAAAATTTCTGGATGGTCTCGAAAAATGGTTGCCGTCCATCATCATTGCATTTATTTTTGCAGTCGGTGGCGGTTTTTTGGCAAGTGCAGGTTTGACGAAATTAGATGACATCAGAAAAGCCAATATTGTAGCCAACACACATGGTGGCGAGAGCAAGGAAGAAGAAACGAAAGAAAAAGTAGTGGCAAAAGAAACGGAAACAAAAACAGAAACTGAACTAGTTGACGAAGAGAAGGAAATTGTACCAACGAAAATGGAATCTACGGAATTGTCGGAGTTTCGCCGTGTCTTGGAAGAACTTGTCGACATTGAAGTCATTCTCGAAAATAGGGCTTCCATTCCTGATTACCAAAAGATGGAAGAAGCTCTCCAAAATGACGAAAAAACAGTACACATTTTCCCCGGATCACCTGATATGGAAGTACTAGAAGAAAATGACGGCACTTTCGTTGATTTTTTCGAGTATGAAATCGACGGCGGAGAGGACGGCAATCCACGTACGACGAACGAGCGACAATTCCTTGTCATGTCGGGCAACAACGTAATGACTGTAGCTTCGGCAACTTTAGAAGCTGTTGGTTCGAATTGCAATGTCTGGGTAGTCAGTCCTGACCAAGCGTATGACGATCGCAATGCGGGGGATATTACTTCTCAACTCGCAGAAGAAATTGCAGAAAATACCGATGCCATCTACGGAAAAATGACGAAAGCCTTTGCTCCGCATGCCAATATTTTAATCGGCAATACACTTTATGGTACGGTAGGTGATGTCGATAATGATGGAAAAATCAACGTTTTGCTCTATGACATTGCAAGCGATGGCGGAGTGGGAGATGTATTTTTCGGCGGATATTTTGCCTCAACGGATATGGCTGGCTACCAATCTGTCGGTGTCATGCCCGTCGATGCCATACATATGGACATTGGGATTGACCAAGGATTTTCAAAAAACAATACTGGCGTTGCCGAAGAATTTTATGGCACAATCGCCCATGAATTTCAGCATATGCTCTACTATACGTACTTCGGGGCTCACACGCCATTTTTTGTAACGGAAGATGATTTGTGGTTCAATGAATCACTTAGCGGACTGACTGATGTCTATTATTCATCGCCAGATGGAAATGCGACGGTGCAAAATCTCTCAAGCAGTCGTGTCATCATGGGGAATTCCAATGATTATTCGGGTGCTAGGGGCTATGGCGACTTCGTTTCGTTCAGCGATAGCTTGAAAAATTACGGCATCGGCTACATGTTTGCGTCTTTTATGCAAGAAATCAATCCTGTCTATGCCAACCGTGTCTACGATTATTTCATTAAAAATTTGACTGACGGCGGACGACTTAGTAGTGTATCTGCACAAAAATTTTACGCAGACAAAGAAATGCCAAATATCATCGGCCAAGCCTTGCGTTACGGTTTTGACAGCGACCATGCTTTGGCAGATGGCATAGCACAATTGAGCGATGCCGAAGTCTTTGAATATTTCTATACCGCCTTTATGGAAAGTTATATTTCTGACGGAGGCAACGTCATTGACGGCGAGGAAGTCCATGCAACGATTCCATTTTGGCACGACGGCAATTTGTGGGATTACAAAAATTACGGTGGCTATAGCCAATATTCCACTTTGCAAAGCAGTGATGTTGTGCGACTAGAAGGGTATGGTGCCAACCAAGCGAGCGGTGCAGTCCACGAAATGACGTATGCCCTACAAAATCAATATACTGCGAAGACACCGAACATTCACATTACTGTCGGAGAGCGTGGCGATGTATTTTCTGCGTACCTTGTGCTGTACAATGCTGACCAACGCAATGCCGACATATATCCTTTGACACTTGGTGAAGAAGCAGTCATCAACACGGAAAACAAGCCTGTTTATTTATTTGTGACGACATTTTATGGAGACGTGTCAGCGAGAGTTTCTTATTATTGGGCAACAGAAACTGGCACTGCACAAAACAATGAAATCCCTGTAGTGGAGCGTTTTCTTGCGAATTACGAGCAAGTTCCGTTGAGCGAAACGATTATCAACGATAATAATTCGGAGGATTCCGCCCTTGGTCGTGCGGAATTTGTCACTTTGTTAGGTGAACTTGCAGAAATCAATACCGCTCCTTATAGTAATTTGACGTATAATGATGTAGAGGCCACGAGTGAATACGCTCCCTACATTGCGTGGGCAACGACAGAAAATATTGCAAATGGAATATCCTCCACTCGTTTTGCTCCTGAAGATGAAGTGACGAGAGAGCAAGTGGCGTACATGTTATTGAAATTTTCAAACTATATGAATTTGCAATTTTTAAAAGGGGAATCACAATTTGATGACCAAGAAGATATTAGCCCGTACGCCAGTGAAGCCGTTTATGCGATGAGCCAGTTGGATTTGATGACGGCAAAAGAGGGCAATGAATTCCAACCAAATTCCATTGTGACTCGTGGGGAGTTGTGCGAAATTTTAGAGGGCTACGTCGAAGTCCTTGGAAAAGCCATCGGCATAATCGACATAGAACCAGAAGCTGAAGCTGAGACGGCGGCGGAAACGGAACCGACTGAAGCTGAAATTCGAGAAGCAATTCGAGAAGCAGCCCGTGCTGACGCTCGAATCGGGACTGGGACTGAAACTGGGACAATAACTGAAACTGAAACGTCACAGTCCATTGCTGATATAGAAGCAGTGGCTGGCACATTATCCGATCTTGTTTTAGGCACATCATCTGATGGAGCCTCTGACATTTTGTCTGATATTTTAATGGAAACTTTGGGGCAATCCCTATCTTTTGATTAGAGATTACAGAAAACTGTAGAGAAATCTACAGTTTTTTTATTGCCATTTTGTCGAAAAGTGTTGAGTCTACCAAGCTTTTGTAAACACTATTTTTACACAAAGACGTATTTTTATTGTATAGTAGAGAAAAGGTTACAGTTAGGAGGTCATTATGGAAATTCAATGCAAGAAAAAAGATAAAATATTAATTGTCACCATCAAAGGAGAAATCGACCACCATACGTGCGAAACTTTGCGTACGCAAGTCGATTCCACACTTGAGCGAATGGGCGGAAAACATATCGTATTCCACATGAAAGGCGTCACTTTTATGGACAGTTCGGGCATCGGTGTCATCATTGGGCGGTACAAACTGGTACAGCGACTCGGTGGTCATATTTGCATTGTCGCTTCTAGTGGAGCAGTTGAGCAGATTTTACAATTTTCTGCGATATCAAAATTAATTCCATCAGTTGAGACGACGAAAGAAGCCATTGATTTGCTAGAAGGGGGGTATATGCGTGGAATATAACAATGAATTTCGAGTGTTTTTCAAGGGGAAATCAGAAAATGAAGCACTCGCTCGTGTGATGGTTGCTGGATTTTTGTCGCAGTACGATCCAACTTTGACTGAACTACAAGACGTCAAAACAGCCGTGTCAGAAGCAGTTACCAACGCAATCATTCATGGTTACGCTGAAACTGTAGGCAGTGTAGAGTTATTTTGTGGCTATTGCCAAGGCATTTTATACATAGAAGTTGCGGACAAAGGGTTTGGCATTTCAAATATTGAGGAGGCACGAGAGCCACTTTTCACCTCAAAACCTGAAATGGAGCGGTCAGGCATGGGCTTCACCATCATGGAAACGTTCATGGATTATTTTGAAGTCGTCAGCACAGAAAATGAGGGTACACGTATTTTTATGGAAAAGAAAATCAAAGAGGAATGAGGCGATACTTTGGAGCGAATATACGAACTCATTCAACAATCGAAAGATGGAAGCCAAGAAGCAAAAACCACTTTAATAGAAGAAAATAGTGGTCTCATTTGGAAAATCGTGCGACGATTTCATGGATTTGGTGTCGATACGGAAGATTTATTTCAAATTGGAGCCATTGGTTTGCTAAAATGCATTGAGAAATTCGATTTTTCATTTGGTGTCAAGTTTTCAACGTATGCAGTGCCGATGATCATCGGGGAAATCAGGCGATTTTTACGTGACGATGGCACAATCAAAGTCAGCCGTAGCTTGAAAGAATTGGCAGTGCGAGCGAAAAAAATGCAACTGGAGTTGGAGCAAAAAGAAAATCGAGAAATTACGATACAAGAATTGTCAAAAGCAGTCGGTGTCACAGTCGAAGAATTGGTGCTTGCACTTGAGTCGAAGCGAGAACTCGAAAGTTTGAACGCACCGACCTCTTACGATGAAGATACACAAATACAAGACAAATTGCCTGCCAAGGAAAATGCCGATTTCGTCGTCAACAAACTGTGCTTGATGCAAGCCATGGAAATTTTAGAGGAAAAAGAAAAGCAAATCATACTACTGCGGTATTTTAAGGATTGTACACAAACGCAAATTGCAGAGCGAATGGGCATTTCCCAAGTGCAAGTCTCTCGCATCGAAAAAAAAGTATTACAGCAACTAAGAGTAAAAATCGGTGAATGGGAATAAATTATAGCGTTTTGTCCAACTTTTCAAAAGTGATGGGTTTATTATTACTCCCCCAAATTAAATGTTTCCTAAAACAAGGTTGCAAAAATGCAAGCGGGCGACTACAGGTCGCCCCTACATATTGATATTTCGGGCTTTTTGTAGGGGCAACCTGTAGTCGCCCGTTAATGAGACTGCTGCAATTTGACAATATTTAATTGGTACCTCAATAAGGCAAAACCTTACCAATATCGAGTGGGTAGCCCAATAAAAAACGTAGAGAAAACAAAGAAATCACTGTCATATGATTCGCTATTTTTCTCGCCCGTAAAAAAAATTACAATACGTAAAATATAACTAAAAATCATATAGACTACAACCTTATTTTTTAGTCAATTTTATTTTTTATCTATAAACTAGTGATTTCTATCTATTTTTTATTTCCTTTTTGTTAAAAACATCTAGTTTTTCCAATGGTTTTTTAGACTAATTTTGTGGCAAATTTTCTTCATCAAAAATTGTACTCTTGCCAAAGGACAATTGTCGTTGTATAATGAACAAGTAACATAGTAATGCAATCATTATGAACGAGCGAAAGGATGGGAAATCAATATGGACGCAGAACGTAAACTGAATATGACAGAAATTTATGGTATGCACGTTTTTGACGACACAACAATGAGAGAGCGTTTGCCAAAACACGTGTACAAAGAATTGAAAAAAACGATTGAAAGCAAAGCACGACTCAACTCCGATATTGCTGACATCATTGCAAATGCGATGAAAGAATGGGCAGTTGAAAAAGGGGCGACTCATTATACGCATTGGTTTCAACCACTCACTGGAATTACAGCAGAAAAACACGATGCCTTTTTAAACTACACAAGCGAAGGCAAAGCGTTGATGGAATTTTCAGGAAAAGAATTGATTCGTGGGGAACCTGACGCTTCTTCTTTTCCATCAGGTGGTTTGCGTGTGACATTTGAAGCACGTGGATATACTGCTTGGGATTGTACTTCACCTGCATTTTTGCGTGAAGAATCTTTTGGTCTTATCCTTTATATTCCAACTGCATTTTGCTCATACACTGGCGAAGCATTGGACAAAAAAACACCTTTGTTGCGTTCGACAGATGTCGTATCTAAAGAATCACTTCGTATTTTGAAACTTTTCGGAAATACAACTGCAACGAAAATCACAGTTAATGTTGGGGCAGAGCAAGAGTATTTCTTGGTTGACCGCAAATTGTTCAACAAAAGAAAAGACTTATTTTTCTGCGGAAGAACGCTCTTTGGAGCAGCACCACCAAAAGGACAAGAACTTGACGATCACTACTTCGGAGCAATCAAAGAACGTGTTGCATCTTACATGAGTGAATTGAACGAAGTCCTTTGGAAACTTGGTATCCCTGCGAAAACACAACATAACGAAGTGGCTCCTGCTCAACATGAATTGGCAGTCATTTTCGAGGATTGTAACCGTGCAACTGACCACAACCAATTGGTTATGGAAGCAATGAAACGTTTGGCAGCTCACCACGATTTGGTTTGTTTGTTACACGAAAAACCATTTGCTGGTGTCAACGGAAGTGGGAAACACAACAACTGGTCACTTGGTACAGATGATGGTCAAAACTTGCTCGATCCGGGAAAAACACCGCATGAAAATGCTCAATTTCTTTTGTTCTTGGTGGCAATCATTCGTGGTATTGATGAATACGCTGAATTGTTGCGTGTGACAACACTCAATCCTGGTAATGACCACCGTTTGGGGCAACAAGAAGCACCACCTGCAATCATTTCAATCTTCCTTGGCGATCAATTGACAGATATTTTAGAACAAATCGAACAAGGCGAAGCAACAAGCAGTATCAAAGGCGGAAAAATGCGTGTCGGTGTCAGCACATTGCCTGAGCTCAAACGTGATGCAACAGACAGAAACCGTACCTCTCCATTTGCATTTACTGGAAATAAATTCGAGTTCCGTATGCCACCATCATCAGGTTCAATTGCAGGTCCAAACTACGTACTCAATACGATTGTTGCAGACATTTTATCGAAATTTGCAGACGAACTAGAAGGTGCAACAGATTTTGAAACTGCGGTACATGATTTGATTCAAAAAACATACATCGATCACAAAAGAGTTATTTTCAACGGCAATGGTTATGCTGATGAATGGGTTGAAATGGCGACAAAACGTGGTCTTAGCAATTTGAAAAACATGGTGGAAGCAGCACCATACCTCGTTGAAGAAAAATCAATTGCTTTGTTTGAACGACATAAAGTACTTTCAAGAATTGAAGCGGAATCAAGAGTGGAAGTCATTTTTGAGGCATATATCAACCAAATTAGCATCGAAGCTAAATCAATGCTTGAAATGGCGAAAAAACAAATTCGTCCAGCCGTTATGCGTTACGTGGGCGAACTTGCAAAAACTGTACATACAATGAAAGAAATTGGTCATAGTTGTGTGGCAGAAGAAGAACTTTTGCGTGAAATTTCAGGGCATTTGGAAGAATTCCAATCTGCGTTGAAACAATTGACTACAGCAGTAGAAGGCGTATCTCATAGTGAAGACCATAAAGCACTCGCTGAATACTATAGAGATGAAATCTTTGTGGCAATGAATGCACTTAGAAAACCAGCTGATTTACTCGAACAAATTGTGGATCAAACATATTGGCCATTCCCAACTTACGGTCAATTGTTGTTCGATATCTAATATTCATAATCTCTACCATCTCCTATCCTTTGTGTAAAAGGGTAGGGGATTTTTTGTTTCTGTAGCAAAATAGTTGTAAGAAATCTGTTTGTATCATCTTGTCCTATAAGAAAAATCAATGATTAATGCACATAATATTTATGTTGTTTTTATATTTTATATACTATAGTCACAAAAAAATACATATAGAGATGAAATCCTCACTTTTTCGTATAAGAATCAGTACATTCATTGTACTTTTTTTAGTACTTATTGAAAAACTCTTGCAATTCATTTGCTAATGCTGTATACTATAAACAAATACAAAAGGAAATCAAATATAATTTTAGCATTGTTTTTTGAATCAGTCATAACGAATTTGTTTTACTGACAATAACATTATAATTTTTAGTATTTTCCGAATGTAACTGTACAAAACTAATGATAGAAAAATGAAATTCAAATGGATTCGTTTATTTTTTTATTGTATATTGTACACAATAAACAATTTACAATTGAGGGAGGTGGTATTGTATGATAAAAGACAAACGAATTCGCATCATCACTGGCAATTACGGCAGTGGTAAGACAGAATTTGCAGTCAATTACACAATGGCAGTCAAACAACAGTTGCCTGATTCTAAGGTGGCCATTGCTGACTTAGATATTGTAAATGTGTATTTTCGTTCAAGAGAACGGAAAGAAGAGTTAGAAGCTATGGGCATTACCGTCATTTCTTCTTCCTTAGATGCAAGAGGTCTTGACGTGCCGGCTGTTTCTGCAGCGATGGTCATGCCGGCAAAAAAAACAGAGTATCAGTACATAGTTGACTTGGGTGGAAATGACGTCGGTACACACGTACTCGGTCGTTTGACTCCACTTTTGAAGGAGGGGGAATACGATTTTTTCATGGTCGTCAACGTATTTCGTCCTGATACTTCCTCTGTAGAGAAGATTCTCATACAAAAGGAAAATTTGGAAGAGGCTTCTGGTCTTTCGGTGACAGGGTTCATCAACAATTCCAATTTGGTGAGAGACACATCTCTTGCAACTTTACTCGAAGGCGACAAAATTTTAAAAGAAGTGGAACAACGCACTGGAATTCATGTGCGATATATATCTTATATCCAAGAATTGGTGGAGGAAGAAATTCCTGGATCTGTTTCTGGAAAACCATTCCCTATGAAGTTTCATATGAGAAAGGAATGGATGTAGTTGCTATAGTATGGAATATATTCGGAGGTGTCAATCATGGCAAAAGGAAAAATTACAATTGATGAAGTGATTTGTAAGGGTTGTGAGTTATGCGTTTCTGTCTGTCCGAAGAAAGTGTTGAAGCTGTCAGAAACAAACATTAATTTATCGGGTTACACACCAGCTGAGGTAGCAAACGATGATTGTATCGCTTGCTTAAGTTGTGGAAAAATGTGTCCTGATGGTGCAATTACGATTGAGAAAATAGGTTAATCTAATAGGAGGTGTTTGTAATGGCTAAAATGTTAATGAAAGGCAACGAGGCAATTGGGCAAGCGGCAATTGAGGCGGGTTGTAGATATTTCTTTGGATATCCAATCACTCCACAAAGCGAAGTCCCTGAATATTTATCTAGTGCATTGCCAAAAGCCGGCGGTGTATTTGTGCAAGCAGAATCAGAAGTGGCAGCCATCAATATGGTCTACGGTGCAGCAGCAGCGGGGGCTCGTGTTATGACGAGTTCTTCCTCTCCGGGTATTGCACTCAAGCAAGAAGGAATCGGTTATCTTGCCAATTCTGGAATGCCTTCCGTTATTGTTAATATGATGCGTGGTGGTCCAGGACTTGGCACAATCCAGCCGGGGCAAGCCGATTACAACATGACAGTTAAGGGTGGGGCAAATGGCGACTACCATACAGTCGTTTACGCACCAGCCAACGTACAAGAATCTGTAGATATGGTTATGAAAGCGTTCGATATTGCTGATTTTTATGGTACACCAGTTATGATTTTGGCAGATGGTCTCATTGGTCAAATGATGGAGCCTGTAGAATTCAACTACAAACCATGCAAAGATTTGGCAGAAAAAACATGGGCATTGTCAGGAAAAGGCGATCGTGATAGAAATAGAGTCATCAATCTCGTGATTCAACCTGAAGAGTGTGAAGAGTGGAACCACCAACACCAAGCAAAATATAAAAAAATTGAAGAAGCAGAACAAGAATGGGAAGAATACAAATTAGACGATGCTGAATTTGCTTTCGTTTCCTATGGCACTTCCTCAAGAATTGTCCGTAGTGCTGTGCGTAAACTACGTGAAGCTGGATTCAAGGTAGGTATGCTTCGCTTGAAAACGCTATGGCCTTATCCACAAAAAGCCTTCGATAAAATCGATTCTAGTATCAAAAAATACCTCGCAGTAGAAATGAGTGTTGGGCAAATGGTACCTGACATTGCATACGCTTGCAATGATAGAAATAAAGTTTTGTTCTACGGTAGAACGGGTGGTATGGTTCCTACAGTAGATGAAATCATTGAATTTGGTAAAAAATCTATGGGAGGTGACTGCTAATGTCTATCGTATTTCAAAAAACAAAAGTTTTGACAGATGTAAAAATGCATTATTGTCCAGGTTGCACACATGGAATCATACATAGAATCGTGGCGGAATGCCTAGAAGAACTCGACGAAGCGAAAAATGCAATTCTTGCAGTGCCTGTTGGATGCTCAGTGCTTGCTGACGTATACTTCGATCTTGATACAATCCAATGTGCCCACGGTCGTGCTCCGGCAACGGCAACTGGACTCAAGAGAGTTCACCCAGATAAAATAGTTTTGACATACCAAGGCGATGGCGATTTGGCGTCAATTGGTACGGCTGAAATCGTACACGCTGCGGCTCGTGGTGAAAAATTCACTACAATTTTTGTCAACAATGGCATTTACGGTATGACTGGCGGACAAATGGCACCGACAACTTTGCCGGGAATGCGTTCTACGACTTCAAAAGGTGGTCGTGACGTGGCAGTCAACGGAAATCCAATTCGTATGAGCGAAATGCTTTCTGTACTAGATGGTCCAGCTTACATTGAAAGAGTCGGTGTAGTGACACCTGGTCAAGTCACTCAAGCAAAAAAAGCCATCAAAAGAGCATTGGAAATTCAAAGAGAAGGTTTGGGATTTTCTATGATCGAAGTGATGTCAACTTGCCCTACAAACTGGGGCTTGACTCCTGTAAAATCTTTGGAACACGTCAAAGAAAAAATGATTCCATTCTATCCTTTGGGTGTATATAAAGACATTACAAAAGAAGGGGGGAACTAATTATGAAAACACAAAAAATTTGTTGTGCTGGCTTCGGTGGACAAGGTGCGTTGTCTATGGGCAGAATGCTTGCTTACGCTGGAATGCTTGAAGGTTCTGAAGTTTCATGGTGTCCATCGTATGGTCCTGAAATGCGTGGAGGAACTGCAAATTGCCACGTCATCATCGATGATTCTCCGATTGGTTCACCTGTGATTTCAAAAAATGCAACTTGTTTGATTGCAATGAACCAACCATCTTTAGATAAATTTGTCGACATCATTGCTGACGACGGCGTGATTGTAATCAATCAAGATATCGTTGAAATGAAAACTGAAAAAGCAGGAACGACAGTTGTCTCCATTCCGGCAAACTCCATGGCAATCCAAGAATTTGGTGGAGCAAGACTTGCAAATATGATTTTGCTCGGTGCCGTAATCAAAGCAACAGAAGCTGTGAAATTCGATAGCGTGGAAGAAGCGTTGGCAAAAGTATTTAGTGGTCCAAAAGCAAAATTTGTACCTGATAACAAAAAAGCATTTGCTATGGGATATGAATTCCAAGGATAATTTTATAAAAATTGAGGGTCGTATTATTTCGATAATACGGCTCTTTTTGCATATTTTTTTATTTTTTTACATTTTATGAAAATTTTTGTCAAAGAATGCGTGACATTTCGCTTCAAAGATGGTATACTATCAGTGGGGAATTTTGAAATATTTTTTTAGTAATCTCCATTGATAAAGGAGGAGAAGAATAACATGTATAAAATTTTATTAGTTGATGATGAAGACGAAGTGCGTGAAAACATGGTCAGTCTTGTCGATTGGGCATCTCTTGGTTTTTCAGTGATTGCACAAGCAAGAAATGGCAAAGAAGCGTTGGAAAAGGTGGAATATTTTTTGCCTGATGTTGTATTTACAGACATTCGCATGCCATATATGGATGGTATGGAGTTGATTGAAGAACTGCACAAACATTATCCTTCCATTAAGATTATTATATTTTCTGGCCACGAGGAATTTACTTATGCAAAAAAAGCATTATATTACAATGTATTGGATTATATCCTTAAGCCAGTCAATTTGAAAGAATTAGAAGAAATTTTCCGTGGTGTATACCAAAAACTTGAAAAGGAAATTGCGGAGCTGAAAGATTTTGAATCTCTCGAGAAAAAATTTGAAATCAATTTGCCAGTACTTCGCCAAAAGTACTACCAAGATTTGATTCGTGGCACAATGACAGAATTGATTGCCCAACAAATGCTCGAAGAGTATCGCATCAAAACGTTGTACGGCAGACGTTTTCTCTGTTTCAAAGCCAACGTACATTGCGATCCAACGGTAGAGAAAAAAGAATTGGTACAACTTTCTGTGCGTGATTTACTGGAAAAATCCTTGCTTGAGCGAAACCCAAATCATAAAGGCGGTGTCATTTTCTTGGCGTCCGACCGCATTTGTGGAATCCTCGTCGACATCGAAGACATTTCTGGTTTGCTTGAATTATTGCTCGATGTTTGCAAAGAAGTGAAAAAAATATTTTCGGCGGAAATGTTCATCGGTGTAGGCAATCCACACGACGGATTGCGAGGGGTTCGGGCAAGTGCAAAAGAAGCAGGTTCCGCACTCAATTACCAATATTTTCAAGATGTCAACCAAGTCATTTATATCAATGACATCAAATCCGTCAAAGAAGATGACATTCCTTTGGAACAATCATACGAAGCGTTGGTCTTTCAAATTATGCGAGAAAAAAATGAAGACAAAATGGAAGAATTGGTCGATGGCATAGGCGAAGAATTTTCAAAGCACAACTTAAGTGAAAACAAACGACACGTCTACGCAATGCATATTTTCACAACGATGTTGCGGATTTTTGCAAAATACGAAATCAATGTCGAACAAATTTTACCTGAGGATACGAATTTTCTGGAATTTGTGGAACACATTTCAAATGAGGGAGCGATGAAAACGTGGTTGACGAAAAGTTTGCGTGAAGTCAAACTCTTGCTTGTAGACGACGAGTTGACAAAAAATTCCGATATCGTCAAAAAAGCCAAACGCTTCATCATTGAAAATTATTGGGATTCCAACTTATCCCTCGATACCGTTTGTGGACATCTGCACATCAGCCCAACGTATTTTTCTGCTGTATTCAAAAGAGAAACGGGCGAAAATTTCGTGAGTTTTGTAACGAAAACACGCATTGAACAAGCCATTATTTTGCTCAATACGACAGAACTTAAGGCGATTGCCATTTCTGAAAAAGTTGGATTTAACGAGCCGAATTATTTTAATTACGTTTTCAAAAGATATATGGGAATGACACCGTCGAAATTCAAAAATAAAGGGTAGGGGTTGTTTTTTTGAGAAAGTACATCGAACGACTTTTGGATCGAACATACAATCGAAGACATATTAGCTCCGTGATTTTGCTTTCTTTTACGGTTACAGCAACGGTTTCGCTCGCCATGTTTAGCGTGACATACTACGAACGCTTTGGCGAGCAAGTTGCAAAACTCCAAGAAGAAGAAAATATCAATGCACTTGCCCAAATTGAGGGGCATTTCACGCAGAGAATTCGAGCCGTGATGCAAGTTTTTGATGCCCTGTACTATACGATTTTATACGAAAAACCGATCGAAGAACTCGATTTTGACTTATTGTATTTGTCGATGAACAACGAAATCCAAAGCATTTCTCTATTTGACAAAAATGGTGTAGTGCAAATGACTGCACCGACGATGAAGCAAAATGAAAATGTTGATGTTCTGCAACAAGACTGGTTTCTCGATGCCATTAGTGAAGTAAAAAACAAACAATTCTCCGAGCCGCACATTCAAAATATTTTCGTCAATGCCGACACAACATACGAATGGGTCGTGTCGCTTTCACAATCCGTCAACTTCCAAAAAGATGGCATAGAGCATGAAGGTGTGCTTGTCATTGATATGAAATACGTTGCTCTTGAAGACTATATTACGAAAATGGGCTTCAACGACAATGGCATTGTCTATTTGACAGATTCCAAAGGCGAATTGATTTACCATCCTGAAATACAACTCATTTCTTCTGGAATCTTTGATTTTTCAGAGGAAACGTATGCTGGCTACCAAAAGGTTACTCGAAGTGTCCCTTTTTTAGGTTGGACAATTGTAGGTGTCATTGAACAAGATAGACTCGATTTGGATGTGGTCAAAGACAACATCTTTTTTGTGTACCTATTATTCTTATTTTTTGCAGCGATGCTCATCATCAATCTTTTGATTTCTGTGAAAATTGCAAAACCGATTGTATCTATGGAAGTTGCAGTGAAAAATATCGCTTCCGGTGATTTGGATACGAAACTACCAAACAGTGGATTTTTGGAAATTCTGAATTTGAAAAAATCCATCGAAACAATGAAAGAAAGAATTGAAAAATTGATGGAGGATTCCATTTCAAAGCAAGAAGAATTGCGAAAACAAGAACTTGATGTTTTGCAATCGCAAATCAATCCTCATTTTTTGTATAACACACTCGATATTATTGTGTGGCTTATCGAAAAGAAGGATTTTCAAAATGCTTCTGATGTGGTGACTGCCCTTGGGCGATTTTTTCGTATCGGCTTGAGTCGTGGGAAAAAGGAAATTCCCATTCGTGACGAGTTAGACCATGTGCAAAATTATCTCGACATTCAAATGGTGCGATATAAAAATAAATTTACGTATCGTATGGAAATTGACGAGGCAGTATTTGACTATCAAATCGTAAAATTGATACTCCAACCACTCGTAGAAAATGCAATTTACCATGCCATGGAATTTATGTATGGCGATGGCGAAATTCTAATCACCGCAAAACTGCATGAGGATCACATTCTCTTTACTGTAGAAGACAATGGCATAGGAATTGATTCCGAAACCATCGCCTTAATCGAGAGTGGACAAGTTGTGCCAAGTCCAAGGGGTTCTGGCATCGGTACGATTAATGTTTTGAATCGTTTGCAGATGATGTATGGCATGGCGTATGGTATTTTCTACGATTCCGACCTCGAGGAAGGCACGAAAGTCTACGTCAAAATACCGAGAGTGGAAGGAGCAGAAAACAATGAATAAAAAATTGAATTTTTTTACGATATGCTCTTTTTTGACGACACTCATTCTTTTGTTTGTGACATCTTCCACCGATTTGATTTTGAAGCCAGAAGTCGATAGAATTTACAAAGCGACACTCTTAATTTCAGATGTCGACAGTGGGTTATGGCAAAATTACAAACTCGGAGTGAAATACGCTTCAGAAAAATACAATGTTGATATGGCAATTAAAACACTCTTTAGTTTTCATGAGGACACCCAACAACAACTCGAACAAATCATGACTGAAATTGAATTTGGTGCAGAAGGCTTGATTTTATCTACTTCGCATTTTTCTAAAACCTCAAAATTGGTAGAGGAAGAAAATTTTAAAAACGCCGTGATTTTCACGAAAGTTGACAGTTCTTTTTGTAGTGATACATACGGCGATTATTCTTATGTATATTACGATTATTACGGTGCAGGCAAAATGCTCGGGGAGATTTTGCAAAAAGAACACGAAAATCGAAAAGATATTTTCATTCTCACAGAACGTGAATTGAGCGAAAACCACACATTTTTCATACAAGCTTTGAAAGAGACTCATCATGTGAGCATCTTGCAAAATGCCACATTAGAAACTGAAGGCCTGCAACAAATTAAGACAGCTTTCGGTGATAATGATATCATTATCGGACTCGATGAAAATAGTACTTTGCATTTTACAGAAGTCAAAGATATGCCGATATACAGCTTGGGGCATACCAATACATTGATTGATTGTGTGTTGCAAGGCGAAGTTGAAGGATTGATTTGTTTTGATGAGTACAAAGCTGGATTTTTGAGTGTACGAAATTTGGTCACAGTATTAGAGGGTGGCACGATTCCAACGTGCGAAAAAATCCCGTACAAATTGATTACGAAAGAAACGATATTTGAAAACGAAGCTTTTCTATTTCCAATTCAGTAAGACAGAAAATCTTGGAGGGCGTATGAAAAAACAAGATGAAATTGCAATTTTTATTGTAGTGCTGGTCGCTGTAATTTCCACTTTATTTTTCTTTGTATCACGCCAAGGAGAAGAAATTGCAGTACAAAAATCGTTTAAAATTGGTGTCAGCACATATGATAGTTCGGATACATTTATTTCTTATATTATGTCGAACCTAGAACAAGAAGTGAAGGCATATGAAAAACAGACCGGCTTTAAAATCGACCTCGATATTTCTGCTGCCGAAGGAAACCAACGCATACAAAATGAAAAAATCGAACGCTACATCGACTTGGACTATGATGTCTTATGTATCAACTTAGTCGATCGGACTGATACAATTGAAATCATCAGTGCTGCATTAGAAATCGGAATACCAATTTTATTTTTCAATCGAGAACCAGCACCTGAAGATATTGAAAATTACGAAAATTTTTATTATCTCGGTGTCGATTCATATGAGTCTGCTCTGTTGCAAAGTGAATTAATTTCTACGTATTGGAAAGAAAATAAAGAAATTATCGATAAAAATGGTGATGGGATTTTAGATTATGTGATGCTCGAAGGCGAAACAGGTCACCAAGATACAATTTTGCGTTCACGGTTTGTCATAGAGCAGTTGAATCAAAATGAAATTCCTACGAATAAGATTGACTCAAAAATTGCAAATTGGAATCGAAGCCAAGCGTATGCCATTACGGATACGTGGTATCGCACGTACGGAAATGAAATTGAAATGATTATCTGCAACAATGACGATATGGCACTCGGGGCAGTCGATGCCTTGAAATTGTTAGAAGAAGAACAAGGAGCAGTTTCTTGCATTCCTATCGTTGGCATCGATGCCACACAAGTTGCACTTGAATCAATCGAAAAAGGGGAGTTGATTGGCACAGTTGATGCAGGTGCCACAGGGTATGCGAAGGGTATTATGACCTGGGCAATGCAAAAAGCAGGACGAGACGATTACGAAAGTGAACTCAAAATTACCGATCAAAAATATATCAATGTGCCAATGAAAATTGTATATTCACCTGATTTTTAGTTTTCAACGCTTCATGAAATCAAGGAATTTGCAAATATTCACCTACGTAAATGAGATTCACATCACTGATTTCATTTGCTGTAGCAAGAGCCGAAACTGTAGTTTGGAATTTTGTCGCAATCGCCGACAGCGTATCACCTGATTTTACAATATACGTTTGGCTCGTAGGAATTTTTAAAATTTCGCCTACGTAAATGAAATTCGGATTTACAATTGCATTGGTTTGCACCAACTCAGTGAGAGAAACATGGTATGTCTCACTGAGTTTCCACAAAGTATCACCTTTTTTGACAGTGTAAGCAGTCATGTTATCAGCATCGGTAGTATCGGTAGTATCAGTAGTATCAGTAGTATCAGTAGTATCAGTAGTATCAGTAGTATCAGTAGTATCAGTAGTATCGGTAGTATCAGTAGTATCGGTAGTATCAGTAGTATCGGTAGTATCAGTAGTATCGGTAGTATCAGTAGTAGTATCAGTAGTAGTATCAGTATCAGTATCAGTATTATTAGTAGTAGTAGTATCAGTATCAGTTGCAATCAATAGCGAACTCGTAAAAATATCACCATCGACATCACCTGAAATCCCTGAAATTTGTACAGAATCACTATACTGGTATCCACTCCAAGAAGTCCACACATCATTTTCTGGCAAATCATAACTTTCCGGATCCGATAACTCTTCATATGCAGCCACCCAAAGAGGGTAGTCCGCAAATTCCGCACTCCAAACCGTTTCTACATTATTTGCATCAGAGTAAATTGCAGGTACAATTCCCGTGAGTGTCTCGAGTTTTTGCAAAAAAGCCAAGGCAACTTCATTGACTTCCGCTGTAGAGAGTGTACCAAAAGTTTCAAAATCCATGGCCGGTCTCAATGTGTAGTCCACTCCAGAAATCAAATCGAAAAAAGCAGTTGCTTGCGTGTCGGCTTCTGCTGTCGTCGTCGCTGTGACGTAATAGTAAAAGCCATAATCCAAATTGGCATCGGCTGCTCCCTTGTAGTTGTCCTCAAATTTGCTGTCGACAAAACTATCTCCTTCACCTGCTTTGATGTAAACAGCTTGGCAAGTAGAAGAAACCTCCGAAAAATCGACTGTCCCTTGGTAGTGACTGATGTCGATTCCTTTGTAATACTCGCTTGCATAAACAATAGAACTCATAAAAAATATCGATGTAAGTAGACTTAAAAATAATTTATATGCATTGCTTTTCATAGTAAAAATCTCCTTTTGTATTTAAATTTTGATAATTTATACTATGCGAAATACATCGACTTGTGACAACACTTATAAAAGATTGAGTGTTTTTAATACGAATATGAATAAAAACAAAGTAAAAATACAAAGTATCGAAGTGAATACGACGATTGAAGCGGCCAAATCTTCGTTGCCACCCATCGTCTTTGCCATCGTGAAAGAACTGACGGCTGTCGGGACTGCAAATATCACCATCATACAAGCAAGCTCAATGCCACGATACCCAACTAAAACTGTAATAAAAAGAACGATTGCAGGGGCAGCAATCAGTCTCGCAAAAACGGAAATGATAATTTGCTTTTTGTATTTGGCAATACTTGAAAATTTGAAACTTGCTCCAAGTAAAATGAGCGAAAGAGGGGAAGTGATGACACTCATATTAGTCAATGCTTGCTCTATGACATATGGAAGTTTCAAGTTGATAAGTGAAGCCACAATGCCAAGCAAAGTGCTAAGAATCAATGGATTTTTGGCAATTGACTTGCACAAAGATTTGAAATCAGAGGACTTGTCACTAAAATAAGAGAGTACAATGACAGAGGTGATGTTGAACGTAGGAATTACAATTGCCATCAAAACAGAAGCGAGTGCCGCATCGCCATCTGGGTAGAGTGCAACGATTAGCGGAATGCCAAAAAGTGCGTAATTCGTACGGGCAATGGCTTGTGCCATAACACCACGGTTGAAATTTTCTTTTTCTATTTTTATGACAAAGATTGTACTGGCGGCAAAAAGTCCGATTGCCATCAAAAAAACATATGCAAAATAAGAAAGTTCACCCATTTCATTTAGCGGTGAGCTTCGTACATTACAAAACAAAAGTACAGGCAATAGTACTTTAAATATCAAAGAGTTTAGTTGAGAAATGGCACTTTCATCGAGTAATTTTGTTTCTTTGATTCCCACACCCACCAACATCAGTAGGAGTAGGGGAAGTACTATATTTGCTGAAAAAATCATATTTTCCAATTGTGTCACCTCAACGCTTTCTACATAGAAACACGCCCCGAAAGAGGCGTGCTTATTAGATACTTTTCACTTAGTTTAATAGTCGTAATCATCTTCTAAGGAGTCGAAATCTTCATCTTCGTTAAAATAACCGTCATAATCTGGATCAGGTGACGGATTACTTGCAGTATCATATCCGAAATCTTGCGAAATTGGATAGAGATTTTCGCACAATAAAAACTTATCATCTTCTGAAACATTTGGATCAGCAAGTAAATCTAAAATTTCTTTTAAGATACTTTCAGGATCGTATGTAATCGGGATTGTTCCACGAAAATGTTGCATTAATAATTTCTTAATCGGTTCAGAGAGTTCTTTGAATAAGTCTTTTCCTTGTTTGATAAGAGAAGAAATCGTTTCTTCGATTTCTTCTGGTGTATACGGTGGAGAATCCAATTCATCGATACTAATGTATGGTTGTGTTGCATGCGACAAATAATATGCATGGGCAACGGAAGCATTGACTACGATGCGTTGCGTTTCTTCACTTAATTTTTCTGCACCACCAAATGCCTTAATGTAGCCTTCGTTTTTGCTTAACGTTTCCATCAAAGTCGTAACCAAAGGATCAATGAGTTCTTCAATTTTTGCAAGGACTGCGGACAATTGCAATTCACGGTCGAGCGGATTCCAGTCTTTTTTCAAAAATTCACACGTACTGTAGTACATATCTTTTTGGGCTGGATCTGGCAACAACTCATCGAAAGAGAAGGAAAATGCATATAGTATTGCAAGGTAGTACATATCTTCATAAAGCACTTCGAGTTGCGTACTAATTTGGAATAAAATATTGATCATTTTAGGCAAAGTTTGATCATATAAAACATCAAGCTCACGATCAGATAATTTTTTTGGATCAAACGGAATGCAATCAATTATAAATTTGACAACTTCACTACACTCTTCGTGGGCTGGAAACGGATTTTCAAGTGCAATATGCCCACGAATCATATTGATAGTATAATCGCAAAAATGTCTTTCCTCCGTTTGTAACATTTCTGTCAAAAGTTCTCTCATTCTATCGTAGAAGTCATCTTCTGACAAATTCCAAGGGATATTTTTTACGACCTCACATAGAATTTCTTGAAAATTATCTTGATCTTTCGCTCTAGCAAAAAACGCTTGGTACTCTTTTAGCAATCGGTTGGCTTCTTCATTGGAAAATGCAATGTCAGAAACGTAATGACCTGATTTCAAGGCACGAATAACTAACTCACAACGCACAAGGGTCGATACGTGATTGATTTTTATATTATGCGTATGTATGGTTTGGTACATTTTAGAAAGTGACTTGATATTCATATCAACTTCCATACGGAAATTTTGCAATGTTTCATTGCTACATTCAGACATATCTTTCAGATTTAGAATTGCATTTTTTACGTAGTTTTTATATGCCTCCAATTCAATAATATGAGAGATTTCTGAATCTGGCTCTTCCCTTTCTAGCGTATTTTGTAACAACATTAATGTACCTGTGATATTTTCTAGTGATATACTTTGAATCAAGGATTCTTGTATTTTTTTTTCATCTGTAGTTGGCATACGCTCACACCTTTCTTTATAAAACGTCAATTCACTTATTGAATATATATTACTATTAGTATACAGTATATCGAAAAAAAATACAAGTGATTATTGAAAAAAAATATATAAAAATTAATCAATTACAAGGAAATCTTTTCATAAGATATTGACTACACTTTAGGTAGCTGTTATTTTTGTTTTCATAATTATAAATAGAACGGACAGAAAAACAAAAACATCACGGCTTCACTACAATTTTATATCTGCCTTCTTTTGCGATATTTTCAGCATCTCTCACAATTTCTTCTTTATTCATTTGTGTATCCAAAAGACAACCAACCAATGAATCCACTGCACCACTGGCAATAAATGATATAAACTCCGCTGGTCGTTCAATTGGCGTTGCCTCATCATTGCGAATCTTATCTATAATGCCCGGCATATATTTTCTTGTCGATGGAAGTTCTACCAATTCAATTGTACGTTGCGTCCGCACAAGCCCCGGTCCAAACGCAAATATTTTTATTGGTATATTTTCTTCTTTTAGCTCAAGTGATACACCTTCCGTGAACCGTACAATCGCAGTTTTCGCACAAGCATAGGCACTATTGTATGGTTCAGGACGTACGACACCACCGCCCGACATATTGATAATTCTGCCAAACCCTTGGTCTTTCATTGCACGGATTGCACACTTTGTACCTATGTAACAAGTTTTCAAATTGCCATCCAAATCAGCAAACCACTCGTCGTAACCAATCTCCCAGACTGGACCCATCACATTATTCACACCTACCCCATTCATCCAGAGATCAATTTTTTTATATTTATTTTTTACATATGAAGCCAACTCTTCCACTTGTTCAGGTACTGTAAAATCACATTGAAGTGCTTCTGCAATGCCATTTTCTTTCGCAATCAAATCTACAGTATCATTTAGCAATTCTTTTCTTCTCGCTGCACACACAACGACTGCTCCACAACGGCTTAGTTGTAGGCATATTTCTCTGCCAATACCAGATGAAGCCCCTGAGACCACACAAACTCGTCCTTTTAAATCGTACATATTAAACCTCCCAACAGTCATTTTTATTAATTATATCATATTTCTATATTTTTGTAAATAATTTTTGGTAATTTCATCTAAAACAAAAATTAAAATAGCTTTTGTTTTTTGTCTTATATACAAAAGTGATGTAATTAAAAAGTGATGTTTACTGTTAAATTATTAAAAGTATGTCAACAAAAATTCATTCTTAAAAAATATCGAAAATATCCAATATCTTTCGGTAATATTTTCCAAGTTGTATTGACAATACGCAATAGAATTAGTATACTGATAGAATAATAAAAGGTCTACCATCGGTGGAATATGCAGAGGAGGATATCAAATGAAAGTTGGAATTATTGGTGCAGGTGGCATCGCTAAAAAAATGGCTGAAACGCTCAACGGAATGGGTCATATGGAAGCGTATGCAATTGCTGCAAGGGATTTGTCTCGTGCAGAAGCATTTGCAAAAGAGCATCACATCACAAAAGCATACGGTTCCTACGAGGAAATGCTTTCTGATCCAGAAGTGAAACTCGTATACGTGGCAACACCACATTCTCATCACTATGAGCATATCACACTTTCTTTGGAACACAACAAACACGTCTTGTGTGAAAAAGCATTTACTGCGAATGCAACGCAAGCGAAAAAAGTACTCACTCTCGCTAAAGAAAAAAATCTACTTTTGGCGGAAGCAATCTGGACGAGATACACACCATCTTGCAAAATCCTTCAAAAAATCATCGAAAGTGGTGTGATTGGCGAAGCAACTTCTCTCTCTGCAAGTCTTGGCTATGCCATTGACCATGTACCTCGTATCATGGATTTGAATTTGGCTGGCGGATCGTTGCTTGATTTGACAGTATATCCAATCAATTTTGCCATGATGCTTTTCGGAAATGACATCAAGTCGATTTCTTCATCTTGTGTGATAGAAGAAACAGGTGTCGACACAATGGACAGCGTGACTTTCGTTTATAATGATGGAAAAATTGCACAATTATTTACGACTGTACATTCAAACATTGCTCGTCTTGGCATCATCAATGGCAGCAAAGGCTACATCATGGTGGACAATATCAATAACCCGATGAATGCCAAAGTGTTCGATCTTTCACATACTGAAATTGCATCTCACGATATGCCAAAACAAATTACAGGGTTTGAATACCAAGTGGACGCTTGTGTAAAAGCCATTAATTCCGGAAAATTAGAATGTGAAGAAATGCCACACAGCGAAATTCTTCGTGTTATGGAAATTTGCGATGACTTACGAAAAGAGTGGGGGATTGAATTTCCTTTTAAAAAATAATGCAATTCATCTATAATTCAAAGGAGGTAACGATTTGAAGGTTTATTACTATAGTCGTACGAAAAGAAGTCAGAAAATGGCAGAGCGAGTAGGGGAGTTGCACGGTTGTTCTGTCTACCAAATTACAGATTCTCTTGTCGGGGAAAAACCTGCTTCTTTTTTGAAATGCGGAGCCATGTCGAGTAGCGAAAAAATAACAGAAGCAACGTATGAACCGCCGAGTGTAGAAGATACAATTGTACTCGTATTCCCTTTGTGGGCAGGGAAATTTCCGCCAGCCATTCGTGCATTTTTACAGGTGGTTTCTAAGGAGAAAATCATTGCAGTGCCAACTTCTTTGGGGACAAAATTAAAAGATAGAAATGGATTTATTGCAGTCGTTGATTTGGTAGGGAAAGAAATTGAAGTTCCTGATTTATCTGGATTTATAGCTGAAAATAAGTGATTCAAAATGAAACAAGTCGTGATGTTAGTTACGGCTTGTTTTTTTAGTTGTAGCAATCTGTATATAGCGAATTAAATTTAAAAGTATTAATAAAAAATAGAGAAAGAAAGGTCGTGAGACGCTGTCTCACACTCTGCGATTTTTGAAAAAATCGAGTAAACTTTTATTTTTCGTTCACGTAAGGTACGCACCAATTTGAAGGGTTGAGATTTAATATTTTTTATTTTAATCGACTATAACATAATACGCAAAATAGAAATTTCACTTCATGAGTCGTATTACTCTGTGATTCCAAACGCATGAAAAAGGAGACGGGTTTTCCGCCTCCTTTTTTAAATATTTTATTTTACGTTGAAGAACGCATCTTTACCCAAGTATTTTGCATCTTCGCCCAATTCTTCTTCAATACGAAGCAATTGGTTGTATTTCGCAACACGGTCAGATCTTGCAGGAGCACCTGTTTTGATTTGTCCAGCGTTTACAGCTACAACGATATCAGCAATTGTGTTGTCTTCAGTTTCACCACTTCTGTGAGAAACGACAGCAGTCATTTTGTTTCTGTTTGCCAATTCAATCGCATCAAAAGTTTCAGTCAAAGTACCGATTTGGTTTACTTTGATAAGGATTGAGTTACCAGCTTTTATGTCGATACCTTTTTGCAATCTTTCAGTGTTTGTAACGAATAAGTCGTCACCAACCAATTGCACTTTATCGCCATATTTTTCAGTCATTAATTTCCAGCCGTCCCAATCTTCTTCATCGAAACCATCTTCGATAGAAATGATAGGGTATTTTTTAATCAAATTGCCCCAGAATTCAACCATTTCTTCTGAAGTTCTAACGATTTCTTTTCCGGCCATTTTGCTTTCGCCTTCAAAGTAGTATACTTTTTTGCTTTTGTCATACAATTCAGTTGCAGCAGGGTCCATAGCGATTTTGATATCTTCTCCCCATTTGTAACCAGCTTTTTCAACTGCTTCTTTGATCAAGTCGATAACCGCATCAGCAGTAGGAAGGTCAGGAGCAAAACCACCTTCATCACCTACAGCAGTAGAAAGACCTTTGCCTTTCAATACTTTTTTCAAGTTATGGTAGATTTCAGCACACATACGCAATGCTTCTTTGAAAGAAGGAGCACCAACAGGCATGATCATAAACTCTTGAATGTCTACTGTGTTATCAGCATGTTTTCCGCCATTCATGATATTCATCATAGGTACAGGCATAGTTTTTGCGTTGAATCCGCCCAAGTATTGGTATAAAGGCATATCCAATGCTTTTGCAGCAGCTTTTGCAGTTGCCATAGAAACACCAAGAATTGCATTTGCACCGAATTTTGCTTTGTTAGGTGTGCCATCAAGTTTGATCATCGCCATATCTACAGCCACTTGATCGAGTGCATTCATACCAATAATTTCATCAGCGATAAAATCATTTACGTTGTTTACTGCATTTTCAACACCAAGACCCATGTATCTGTCTCCGCCGTCTCTCATTTCAACTGCTTCAAATGCACCAGTAGAAGCTCCACTAGGTACAGCTGCACGACCAACGATACCATCGTCAATTGTTACTTCAACTTCAACAGTTGGATTGCCTCTTGAGTCCATAATTTCTCTTGCGAATACATCAGTAATTTCATAAAAACCTTTCATCTTCCTTGTCCTCCTTGTTATTTGCTTATTAATAAACTAGTGCCAGTCATTTCTTCTGGTATAGGAATACCCATCATTTCTAGGACGGTAGGGGCAATGTCTGCCAAACGTCCATTTTCTTTCAAACCAATGCCATCTGTATCATTAATTAATGCAAAAGGCACAGGGTTTGTGGTATGTGCAGTGAATGGTTCATCTGAATCATCCTCGACCATTTTATCGCTATTGCCATGATCGGCACATAAAAACATTTTTGAATTTGTTGCAATCAAAGTGTCAAGCACACGTTTCATACAAGTATCGAGTGCTTCAACGGCTTTTTTTGCCGCCTCCATCATGCCAGTATGTCCCACCATATCAGGGTTTGCATAGTTGACGATGATCAAGTCGTATTTCTTCGATTCTATTGCTTTTACAAGTTCGTCAGTGACTTCAACTGCACTCATTTCTGGTTGCATATCGTATGTCGCCACTTTCGGGGAAGGGATTAAAATGCGATCCTCGTTTTCGTTTGGTTCTTCCACGCCACCATTAAAAAAGAAAGTGACATGTGCATATTTTTCGGTTTCAGCCAATCTCAACTGTTTGAGACCTTGATTTGCAAGGTAT
>JAWXUZ010000094.1:0-9579 GCA_044425835.1 Bacillota bacterium
TGGGTGGCGACCTTTGGTCGCCTGCTCCCCCATAGAGTACTTATTTTTGGCAATATTTAATTGGGGGAGCAATATAGTCACAACCCTTTACAAAAAGAGTATACCAAAATACGAAAATGATTACAACATATTTTTGCAAAGTCGTAAAAATATTTGTCAATTGCAATAAAAAGCTTGTATTATACAGAAAATGTTGTATACTATAGATGGAAAAGGAATTTAAGCAGAGAGAAGGAGAGATTTTATGAGAATAATCAAAGCAACAGATTACAACGACATGAGCAAAAAAGCAGCAGACGTCCTAGCAGAAATTGTAAAGGAAAAACCAGACCTTGTGATGGGGCTTGCAACAGGTTCTTCTCCGGTTGGTATGTACAAATGTTTGATTGAAAAATACGAAAACAAGGAAATCGATTTTTCAAAAGCGAGATCTGTCAATTTAGATGAGTATCTTGGATTGTCTGGTGACCACGACCAAAGTTACCGTTATTTTATGGACACGAATTTTTTCAACCACGTCAATATCGATAAAAAAAATACGCATGTACCTGACGGTGTGGCAAGTGATCCTGAAAAAAATTGTGCGGATTACGATAAAATCATTGAGTCTTTGGGGGGAGTCGATGTGCAAGTTTTGGGTATGGGGCATAACGGGCATATTGGATTCAATGAACCAGGCGATCATTTTACGAAAACCACACACTTGATTGAATTGCAAGAAAGCACTCGCCATGCAAACGGTGTCAATTTTGAAAAAGAAGAAGATATGCCACACCAAGCGTATACCATGGGCATACAAAATATCATGCAATCGAAAAAAATTATTTTGATTGTCAGCGGAAAAGCAAAAGCTGAAATTTTGAAACTTGCATTGACAGGTAACGTGACACCACACGTACCGGGGTCGATTTTGCAATTTCATAGAGATGTGACAGTCGTTGCAGATGCGGAAGCGATGTCTGTTTTTTAAGAATTAGAATGGTAAGAAAAAGAAAAACCTTGAGGCTCAATCTCAAGGTTTTCTTTTTTAAAATGACATAACTGTTCAGAACCTTATTTCTTAAGACCGTGGACGCTGTCCAAACCTGCCAGCTTTTGAAAAAGCTGAACCAAAACTTTTGTTTTTGCAGACATTAGCGTACTAAAAGACTTCGGAAAGAGAATATTTTAACATTGTCGATTAGGGTACTGAATAATTACAAAATGACAATATATAGTTGATACCTCAACATCGTTATAGACCTATTTTTTCAAAACCAACTCTGTCAAAGCAGTTGCGAATTTTTTATGCCCCGCTTTCGTCAAATGCATTCCATCTACTGGTGAAAATACATCTCCAAGCGACCCCGCATCGAAAAATTGACAGTTGTGCAACTCGGCAATTTCTCGATACTTTTTCGCCAATTCTTTCGATTTTTCTACGCAATCTCGTCCCATCGTTTCGATGAATTCCGTCTCTAAAATCACTGCGTCAATCGGCGGAGGGGCAATCAGTAAAATATTTGGTGTATCGTCCCTAAAACAAGGCACTGTTTTTGCAAGGAGTACCAACCGCTCAAGCCCCAAAGCAATGCATTTTGGACTCACTGAAAAGCGTTCTTTCGTATCATTTGTCCCTAGCATAATGACCAAAAGGTCAACGGGTGCATGTGTCCTCAAACAAGGCACAATGTAGTCAAGCCCTGATAAGCCTGCATTCAATGGGTCAGGAAATACCGTCGTTCTGCCATTTAACCCCTCTTCATACACTTGGTACGCACTCCCTAAATTATTTTGTAAAAGAGATGTCCATCGTTCGTTTTCTGAAAATCGCCCCCAGTTTTTCGTTTCGCTGTCGCTTGGGTCGGCACAGTAGCCATGTGTATTGGAATCACCAAAACATACAATATGTTGCTTCATAAGTCACGTCCTTTCTCTACTTTCATTTGATACGTCTTTACTTATTGTACCATATCGCTTGCATGAGTCAAGTATTTTTGAATTTTTAAATGTAAATTTTTTTCTTTTTTTCATGGAATCGAAAATTTTTTTATCACGATTATAAAAATGAAAGTTGAAAAATCAAGGTTTTTTCAAATTCCCCCTTTTTTCAGACGAGAAAAAGACTTGACTAAGGCATATGAATCCATTATGATAAAATTAAACAAGTTTTGGAAGCACAAACGTGAGGAGGGTTTATATGAACAAAGAACAGTTGCAAAATCATCAAAAATGGATCAAAGAAGAACTCGACAAATGCATTCAGTTTTGGATTGCAAATGGACTAGACGAAAAAAATGGTGGTGTATTTACTTGTCTCGATAGAGAAGGCAAGGTCTATTCCACAGACAAAAGTGTATGGATGCAAGGGCGATGTGCTTGGACGTTTGCTTACCTTTGCAAAGTCTATGGCAAAAAAGATGAATGGCTTGCAATCAGCAAAAGTTGTCTTGATTTTATGGAAGCACATTGTATCAATCGTGACAAAGGCAATCGCATGTACTTCACTGTGACAGCAGAAGGAGCCCCTCTTCGCCAACGCAGATACTGTTTTTCCGAAGGTTTTTATGCCATTGCCAATGCTGAATATTTTGGTCTGACTGGCGAAAAAATTTACCTCGAACGAGCAAAAGAAATGTATGAACTCATCTACAAACTCAACAAAGGCTTAATCGATGATCCTGTTGGTCTCGGTGCAAAAACGATTGCAACCACTCGCAGTGGGCGTGCCTTGGCAGATCCTATGATTTACCTCAATATCACAAGTGTACTTCGTCGTGTCGACAAAGATGACGAAGCCTTGTACAACGAAAGAGCCAAAGAAAGTGTCGACGACATTTTGAAATATCACTACAAACCTGAACTTGGCTATACACTAGAATCTGTGGCAGTCGATGGTTCTCCACAAATGGACTATACCTCAGGACGTATCTTAAATCCAGGACATGCCATTGAGTGTGCTTGGTTTTTGATGGAACAAAGCCTCTATACCAAAGAAGAAAAATTGTTTTCTGATGCGTGCAATGTGTTCACGCTTGCCATTGAAAAAGGTTGGGACAAAGAATACGACGGCTTACTTTATTTTGTGGATTGTTTGGGCTTGCCAACTGAAGCATACGAGCATGATATGAAACTTTGGTGGCCTCACAATGAAATTATGATCGCCTCTTTGATGGCCTACGAGCATACTAAAGATGTGGCTTATGCCGATTGGTTCGAAAAAACGTTGGCATATTGCAAAAAATATTTTGCCGATCCTGAATTTGGGGAGTGGTATGGCTACTTGCGAAGAGATGGCAAACCAACCGAACCCACCACAAAAGGCAGTACCTTCAAAGGCCCATTTCATTTACCAAGAATGCTCATTATGGTAGATCAAATGCTAGATAATTTAATCAAAGAAAGCTAAACTATTTCAAAACCTACAATATAAGGAGGTTGTCCAGTGGCAGAAGAAGGTATTTTTGAAAAAATCACGGCACAATATTATACATTGACAGGCTCCGAAAAAAAAGTAGCAGATTATATTTTGCACCAACGAGAAAAAACACAGTACATGTCGATTACCGATTTGGCGGAACATTGCCTTGTGGCAGAAGCAACGGTGACGAGATTTTGCAAAAGTTTGGGCTATAAGGGATACAATGCCTTGAAGCTTGCAGTTGCCAATGCGACAGCAAAACAAGGCTCGCACCAAGCAACTCCTGGTGCCATTTCAGAAACTGACTCCGTAGAAGAGGTGTGCCAAAAATGTGCCACTTTCTCAATCGAAGCCATCAACCAGACATTGGAAGTCTTAAATCCCACCGTCATTGCGACAGCAGCGACATTACTTTCTCAAGCCAATTGTGTACTTTGTATGGGGCAAGGTGGTTCGATGCTATTGGCCCAACAAGCAGCTCATCTGTTTTCGACGACATTTCCAAATTTTTATGCAATTGCAGATTCCCATGCACAAATGATTGCGATTTCTCATTTGCAAAAAGGCGATGTTGCCTTGATTTTCTCGTATTCAGGATCGACAGCAGAATTAGAAGCAATGCTCCGTGTCGTAGGAGAAAAAGAGGCAATCTCTATTTTAGTCACTCGTTTTCCGAAATCACCTGGGGGAATGAAAGCCGATATGATCCTTCCTTGCGGAGCAAACGAAGCCCCTTTGCAACTCGGTTCTGTGCCTGCTGCTGTGTCCCAACTCATATTGCTTGATAGTTTATACCAAGAACTTTGTCGACGTGATTTCGAAAATACGAATCGAAAACGTGAAGAAGTGGCAAGGGCCTTGCTCGAAAAACATCTCTAATTCTGTTATTGCTCACAAATTAATCGTTTCCTAAAATAAGGTGGCGAAAATCCAAGCGGGCGACCACAGATCGCCTCTACAGAGACTGATGCAATTTGGCATATTGAATTGGCACCTCAATAGTTATGTTACATGTATTGTTGAATGTTTGCTAAAATGCATGTATTTCTTAACTAAAACGAATATAAATTGTCGTTCATTTGTACATTATGTATAAAAGAACGACAATTTTTTTGTATAATTCAACATATTGAAAATTTTTTCTAAAATTTGGTTGACAAGAAAGTAATTTTCATTTAAAATGAATTTAACTTAGAAATGCAATTGGTGTCACTAATGATTTGAAAGTGATTCTTGCTTTTGTATCGTTAGTAATTCCTCTAGGCAGATTTATTGATTCGGCTTTCGCATCATAAATCAAATTGCAATCAATAGACAAAGGGAAGTATATTGAAGGAGGTATTTTTATGAAAAAAGTATTGGCAATGATTTTGGCAAGTACGATGTGTGTGTCTTTGGCGGCTTGTGGTGGTTCCTCAAGTAGTGCAGACAGCGGAAGTACAGCAGAAACACCAGCTCCGGCTACAGCGGAAGAAGCTCCGGCTGAAGAAGCACCAGCGGAAGCAGAACCAACCGCAGACGGTGTAGAAATCACACTATGGACGTATCCAATCGGCTCATGGGGTGGCACTGAACCAACTGCGGAAGCAATGATTGATGTATTTGAAGCACAATATCCTGACATTACAGTCAAAGTGCAATACCTTGATTATGCAAGTGGTGACGACCAAGTGATGTCTGCTATGACAGGTGGCACTACACCTGATGTCATCATGGAAGGTCCTGAACGATTGGTTTCTAACTGGGGAGCAGCTGGAAAAATGGTCGACTTGTCTGACTTATGGACAGCTGAAGTGACAGCTGATATCGAAGCAGTTAGCCCGAATGTAGTGGAAGCGTGCCAAAGTCCAGATGGTGCATTTTATGAATATCCACTCTGTATGACTGTACATACAATGGCGATCAACTACGAAGTATTTGAAGCAGCAGATGCGTTGCAATTCATGGACGTAGAAAACCGCACTTGGACAACTGATGGATTCTTCAGTGCAATCGAAGCGGTAAAAAATGCGGGTCAAGTCATTACTCCTGGTATCGTCTACTGTGGCGGTCAAGGTGGTGACCAAGGGACTCGTGCTTTGGTAAACAACTTATACTCAGGAACATACACAAATGCAACTTTTACTGAATATACTGCAAATTCTGCTGAAAATGTAAGAGCTTTGGAAGCACTCAATACAGCAGTAGCAGCTGGTCATTTGACAGCAGATGCTTCTTTTGCAGCAGCTGAAGAATTGCAAGCGTTCGCAAACCAAACAGCAGCAATGTCTTTCTGTTGGAATGCCTCAAATGCAGCAAGCTACGCTTCACAAGTTACGTTCACACCTTATGCAATGGCTTTCCCAACAGACAATGGCACACCTGAACTTTGTGGTGGTATCTGGGGATTTGGTATCTTTGACAATGGCGACGCAGCAAAAATTGAAGCAGCAAAAACATTCCTTCAATTTATGGCAGACGACGCAACACAAGGACCTGACAGCGTGCGTGCAACAGGTTTCTTCCCAGTACGTGCCTCTCAAGGTGATGTTTACGTAGGTACAGACAAAGCAGAAAACATGGAACCTTACGTACAATTGATGCCTTACTTGGGTAGCTACTACAACGTAATTGGCAACTGGACTGCACAACGTACAGGTTGGTTCAACTTGTTGCAACAAGTATTTTCTGGTGAAGATGTACAAGGTGCTGCTGATACTTTCGTAGCAGAAGCAAACGCTGGCATCTAACAGAACTCTGAATTAGCGAATTATAATGACACTCGCTCTCCTCTTGGCGAGCGAGTGTTTTTTATTTTGACTTTTTTTCGGAATTTTCATAAGATTTTTAATATTGCTCCGCCAATTAATATTTCCTAAAATAAGATGGAGCAAATGTAAGCGGGCGACCAAAGGTACGCCCCTACATATTGATATTTCAAGCTTTTTGTAGGGGCGATCTGTGGTCGCCCGCTCTCAATAAAAAGATAATTTTGGTAATATTTACTTGGTATCTCAATCGCATCACTCATAAAACATCAGAAAGAAGGGATTCTATGGTCAGCACCTCAAGAAGCAAAGTTTTGGCAAGGAAAGAGGCCGTCACCGCCTACTTATTTTTGGCACCTGCCCTCCTCTTTTTCATCGGTTTCGTCATCGTCCCGATGGGCATTGCTATCTTTTCTAGTTTTTATAATTACGGCTTGGATACATTTTCATTTACAGGATTGACAAATTACATGCGAATGCTCTCTGACCCTGTATTTTTCATCGCCTTAAAAAATACCATTTTGATTGTAGGTGTGGCAGTCCCTGTAGTAACGGCCTTTTCTCTATGGGTGGCAACTGTAATCAATCCGATGAAAGCAATGTCGAGATCCTTTTACCGCTGTATCTTTTACTTACCTGTCGTAACGGGTTCTGTAGCAGTCACAGTCGTATGGAAATGGATGTTCAACTCGTATACTGGACTCCTAAATTCCGTGCTTGGCACCACAGGCTACAACTGGTTGGGTCAAGAAAAAACAGCAATTTGGTGTATCATCTTGATTTTATTTACCACCTCCATCGGGCAACCAATCGTGCTTTACGTGGCCGCCCTTGGCAATGTCGACCAAAGTTTGATTGAAGCCTCAAAAGTCGATGGTGCAAATAATTTTGAAGTATTTTGGAAAATCAAATGGCCTCAAATGATGCCAACAACACTTTACATTTTGGTCATTACGACAATCAACTCATTCCAATGTTTCGCCCTCATTCAACTTTTGACCTCGGGTGGGCCAAACAACAGCACGCAAACCATCATGTACTATATTTATTACCAAGCGTATCGTTTGGGCGATTTTGGTTATGGCAATGCAATGGGTGTCGTACTCGCAGCAATCATCGCTTTATTTTCAGCAGTGCAGTTTTTCTTGGCACGCTCAGACCAAGAGTAAGGGGGGATTTTCATGGAGAAAAAAATTGGAGAATCAAAAGTTTCAACGTATATCAATGCAGTTATCATTTTTTTAATCGCCTTGTTTTTCCTCTTTCCGCTTTATTGGATTGCAACGGGATCACTCAAAGATGCACAAGCCATCAACAGCCAAATTCCGCAGTGGTTTCCTGAAAATCCAACATTAAGCAACTACGAAAGATTGTTCAAACAACCAGCGTTTGCATGGTTATACAACACGGTATTCATGTCAGTCGTTTCGATGGGTTTGACTTGTGTCACAGCGTCCATGGCAGGGTATGCTTTGGCGAAAAAAAGATTTCCCGGAAAACGCATTTTGTTCATCACCTTAGTTTGTGCGATGGCATTGCCAAAACAAGTCATTGTCATTCCATTGCTACGTGAAATGAGTTATCTCGGCTTGCACGACAATATTTGGGCAGTCATTTTGCCAACTGTGGCATGGCCTTTTGGTATTTTTTTGATGAAACAATTTTCAGAAACCATACCATCAGAAATGATCGAAGCAGCCACTGTCGATGGTGCGGGGGAAATTCGTACATTTACGCAAATCATTTTACCGATTCTAAAACCGGGTGTTGGTGCGTTGGCAATTTTCACTTTTGTCAATGCGTGGAACGATTATTTCCTCCAACTCATCATGTTAGTGGATCGAGAAAAATTAACGATTTCTCTAGGGATTGCCAAACTACAAAGTGAGATGGCAAGCGATTTCGGTCTCATCATGGCGGGGGCGTGTTTGGCAGCCGTACCAATCATCACTGTATTTATTATATTCCAAAGATACTTCACCCAAGGACTGACTATGGGTGCAGTGAAGGGATAAAACGAAAGGAAAGGTATATATATGAGCGAAAAATATCAAGGTGTGATTCCAGCATTTTATGCTTGTTATGGAGAAGACGGAGAAATTTCCGTTGACAGAGTGAAAGCGTTGGCAAGTCACCTTTTAGAGAAAAAAGTAAGTGGTGTTTACGTTGGCGGATCGTCAGGCGAATGCATCTACCAAAGTGTAGCAGAGCGAAAAGCCGTGTTAGAGGCAGTCATGTCTGTAGCAAAAGGCAAAATGACAGTCATTGCCCATGTGGCGTGCAACAACACGAAAGACAGCCAAGAATTGGCGAAGCACGCAGAGAGCCAAGGTGTCGATGCCATTGCTTCGATTCCACCGATTTACTTCAAATTGCCAGAACTAGCGATTGCGAAATACTGGAATGACATTTCAGCAGCCGCACCGAATACAGATTTCATCATGTATAACATTCCACAATTGGCAGGTGTGTCGTTGAGTGTGCCTTTGCTCAAAGAGATGAAGAAAAATCCACGAGTAATCGGTGTAAAAAATTCTTCAATGCCAACGCAAGACATACAAATGTGGAAAGATGAAGGTGTAATCGTATTCAATGGTCCTGATGAGCAGTGGATTTCAGGGCTTGCCATGGGAGCAATTGGGGCGATTGGCGGGACACATGCCGTAATGCCCGAGTTATTCATAGCGGTAGAAAAAGAAGTATTGTCAGGGAATTTGAAAAAAGCCCAAGACATACAAAATGAAATTTGTCGTATCATCTATTTGATGTGTAGTGGCAAAGCGAATTTATATGCGATTATGAAAGAGATTTTGAGATTGAATGGATTGGATATTGGGTCTGTGCGAGCACCATTGACACCATTGCAAGATGGGGACCCTGAAATTGCACAAAAATCGAAAGAGCAAATTGCAGAAGCAATCAAGAAATATTGTTAGGTTTGGGTTTGGGTTTTTTGAAGAAAGTACCGTTTCGGAAGGGACGGTGCTTTTTTTGTGTTCGGGCTTTTCGCCTTTATCGTTCGGCGGTTGTAGGGGAGGGGTTCCATCCCCTCCCGTTCGGCGGGGTCGCCGTTAGCGTTCGGCGGTTCTAGTTCTCGCCTTCGGCGGGAGGGGGTATTAGTTCCTTCTCGTCGCCTCGTTCGCTTCGATTGATAAAGGGATTGGTCTCGATTCAGACACCTTATATTCTTCCACGAATTGGATTTGTAATATCTTTGAAGCCCTGTTCAAAGACATTACAAATAAGATTCGTTCCAGAAAATAAGGTATCTTCATCGAGTTTGAGTCTTAGAATGCGTTTGCGAACGAATGCGACGATTGAAACGTGTTGGGGGTTTTGGGGGTTTTGGGGGTTTTGGGGGTTTGTAGGGGCGACCTGTGGTCGCCCGAATCCACCGCAAACAAAAACCACCCCAAGGGAAGTGTTTCCCAA
>JAWXUZ010000095.1:0-9467 GCA_044425835.1 Bacillota bacterium
CGAAACCAGAACCAGAGCCAGACCCAGATCCAGACCCAGACCCAGATCCAGATCCAGATCCAGATTCAGATCCAGGTCCAGATCCAGATCCGGGTACGGGTACGAATCCGAGTCCGGGTCCAGGCACAGATCCGCCAGAGGATCCGCCAGAATTACCAATACCATTATTGCCACCAGGTTTGGAAGTGCCGGATGCAGTATATCCAGAGATTCCTAAAAAAGATGATGAGGACGACGATGACGATGAAAAGAACAAAGACTCTCATTGGTTGGACGAAGAATCGTCATCAAATAATGACATATTAGAAATGGGTGGCATCAATTGGGATATTTACCTATCTATGATATTCGTGTTGATAGGTGGTTTCATGATTTTATGGCCAGGTAGAAAGCGAAAAAGAAAAAAGTAAAGCAGTAAAGTAAAAAAGTGGTGTGTATAGCGATGGCATTTTGGTCGCTATACTGCCACAATTTTCGAGGGGGTACCTATTGGATATGAAAAAAATGCAGAACAATCAAAAAATTATCGGAATAGGGCTTTGTTGTTTGGGTGTTGTATTTCTTGCAAAATCAATGATTTCAAAACCGCAAATGGAAATGCAATATATCGAACCTATGGTGGGGCTTTCTCCAGTCAAAGAAGGCACAGAACGACTCGAAAAAATGGAAGAGATGTCAAGTGAAGAATCGATATTTTCGATTTTGACCTTTGATATGGAGACAGAAGCCAATCCGTTATGGGTAGAAACACAAGGAGGCGAACTCCTCGCAGACTTGTTGTTTGAACCCCTAGCACAAAGAGATGTCAATGGCGATATGTATCCAATTTTGGCAGAAAGCATTACAGATAGTGTCGATGGATTGCAAATGAAAATTACAATCAAAGAAGATGTTTTCTTTTCTGATGGCACACAAATGGAGATACAAGACGTGGAAGAATCGTTGTTGTTATCGGCTGTTTTGGGTGGTGTCGGCACAGAAAATATTGAAGGAATCGATGCGTTTTTGCATGATTTTACAGCAAGACCCAACGGCATTGAAGTAGTAGATGAAACGACAATTGTCATTTCGTTTGATGAATTCGATTTTACGAATCGACTCATACTTGAAACGCCAATACAAAAAATAGTGCCTCTGCCTTGGGAAGATCCAGAACTTGCTACAGATGCAAAACTCTTATTGGGAAATGGCATCGGCACGAATGCATATGCCTTTGCAGAACAGTCACAAGGCGTGCAAGTGTTGGTGCAAAATCCACACTATCGAGCGGAAATTCAAGACGTTGATACCATAGTGATTTATGATGTGTCAGTGATTGATGTCGTGGAAATGGTCGATCAACAACAAATGGATTACTTTACATTTGCATTCGATACACAACTCTACGATACAATTCTTGAACGATCGACATTGGATATTTATACGAAAGATAAAAATCTCGTGATGGGATTGCTTGCAAATGAGGAATCGGAAACGGCAATGAATGAGGCGGTCAATGGCATCATACAATGTGTCATCGATAGAACTTCCATGTTTGAGGGCGATTTGCTCTATAAAATTCGCCCTGAAACGTCCTTGTTGCCGAAAATGATTGCAAAACAGGAAACACCAGAGGACACCATCGATCACCAGATGGCATTGTCGCATCAGTCAGTGGCAGTCAAAGATTTGAGCGAGGCCACAGTGAATCTCGTAGAAAATGGAGATACAAGGGTAGTCGATGTGTTGCAAGCCGATGGAACGATTCTTCTTAGAGTACCGATATTGCAGGGCAATGACGTTCATAAAAAAATGGGGAATGCGTTGGCAGAACAACTAGAGCCATACGGCATTTCATTGGAACTTCAAGTTGTAACAGAAGCAGAATATTATTCGCTTTTGTACGTATCAAAGGCATATGATTTCTATTTTGTTGAATTGCCACAGCAAACTACAGTTTATGATATTGATTCGTATTTGTATCAATATGGGACAAATATCGATGAAGAAATCATTGGAGTTGTGAAAGAGTTGAGTAAGGCAAATGAGGAAGCAACGAGACAAGAATTATATGCAAAAGTACAAACGCATTACAGAAAAAATTCACGTTTCATTCCTTTGGGACGTGTCCAAGAAATGGTGGCAGTGTCGTCATCTTGGGCGGATTACGTCTTGACGATGGAAACGACAGCACCACTTTTTATGGCAAATGCCGAAGAAATAATGGATACGAACGATACAAATGAATAGCGTTTTGTAAGGTGTAGCAAGTCGCTTCATTTTGCAGATCGAAGTGTTTGGAATATTTCATTTGGAACACGAAGTAAGTGGAGTGAATGCACACAAAAAAACCGAAAAACCGTTGGATTTGTCAGGAATTGACTTGACAATCTGATTGGTTATTCGGTTTTTTGTTTGTCGAACATGGGGGAGAGGTTGTAGGGGGGTTGTAGAGAGCGGTTTGTAGGGCGAGGTTTGTAGGGGAGGGGTTCCATCCCCTCCCTCGTACTACGGATTTATTTCTCAAAATGGGATTACTCCAAAATACTCAACAACTCCTTGAGTGACTTGATTTCATAATCGATTTGCAAAGAGGTGTCGGTATTTTGATTGCCCTCTGGGTTAAACCAACAACAATCAATCCCCGAAAGATTGGCCCCTTTCATATCGCTTGAGAGTGAATCGCCGATGACGAGAGCTTCGTCTTTTATAAAATTTGGGATTTGCTCCATGACGTAATTGAAAAATTGCACCGCAGGTTTTTGATGACCGACTTCATCTGAAATAAAAACGCCATCAAATACGGAATCCAATCCCGTTTTCTCCAATTTCATCTTTTGTGCCATAGCCGTGCCATTCGTAATCGCATACTGCGTTTTGATTCCTTTTAGTTGCTGACAGAGTGCAAGGGCATCTTCATGTAGCACCGCATACTCGCCGATTGCGAGTTGGTACGCTTCGTTGAGGGTCGTACCATCTATGTTCTCTAGCGATAGATGTGCGATAAAATCGTCAAATCGCTGATGCAAAAGCACCTTTTTTTCAATTTTTCCTTGCTCTAGCAGTGTCCAATAATTGCGGTTGATGGTCGAGTATACGGCAATGTCTTCTGCTGTCAATGAGATACCATAGACTTCAAAACATTTTTTTAGAGCTGTTTTCTCGGAAGTTTTGAAATCGATTAAGGTATCGTCGATATCCCATAATAAATAGTTGTATTGTTTTTTCATAAATTCTCCTTTGTGCAGTAAACGTATTTTCGTTTACTCCTTGATTTTAAATCTCCCACTCAATCAGTACCCACTAAATAATCGTATTCCGCAAAATCCGAGGCCACAAGCACAATTCCTTGCTTAGACAACTCATATTTCAGTGCGTGCAAAATGTGTTGCATCGTAATTTCGCTGTTGTCACCATACGCAGAAAAAGCTGATTTGATGACAATATTTTTGATGACACCGCCTGAAATCTCAAAATTTTTTGCAAGGAATTGAAAGTCAATATCTGCTGCAAGTGGGGCGGTTTTCGGGAACATTGTCTGCCAAAGTTTGAGTCGTTCTTTCTCTTTTGGAAGTGCCATCGACACAATGAATTTGATACGTCTGATAAAGGCTTCATCGATATATTCCAAGTGATTTGTCGCAAGCAACAAGACACCTCTAAAATCTTCTATTTTCTGCAAGAGAAAAGACGTCTGCATATTGGCATATTTTTCGTGTGCATCTTTGATTTCTGTACGCTTGCCAAAAAATGATTCCATCTCATCAATGAAAACGATGGCATTGCATTTTTCTGCTTCATTGAAAATTTCGTTCATTTTCTTCTCTGCTTCACCGATATACCTTGAAGTGACTTTCGGAATGTCTAGCTTAAACAGAGCCATATTCAAGTCATTGGCAATGACTTCTGCCGCCATCGTTTTCCCAGTACCGGGGACACCTTCGAGCAAAATACTCAAATTTTTGCCATAGGTATGCAACTTTTTGAAATCCCACGATTCATAAACGATGTGTTGTAATTTCATATAATTACAGGCATGTTGCAAGAGTTGTTTTTGCGAAGGTGCCAAAATCAAATCGTCCCATGTGTAGTGTGACTGCACAAGTTCTGAGCCGATTTCTTGCAGATGTGTGGAAAAGCCATTGCACGCACGCTCAAGATGTGCTTGCGTCAGCACCACTTCATTTGCGAGTCGCATGAAATTGTGTGCTTCTTCGATGCGTTCTCTGATTTCGTTTTTTGAAAATTGAAATCGGTTGACGATGCTATGAAAATCAACTGTCTCCTCAAGTGTGAAATCTTGCGTTTTTTCTTGCCAAATCGATACTTGTGCATCATACGACAATGGAGCTGATTCGTAATGCAACACAACAATGGATTGCGGAATGAATTCTGCAAAATGAGTGTGTGGCTCGGTGATGACGAAAAAATACGGGAAATTTGCTTGAAAAAAATGGAAAAATTCCATGCAAAATAAATGTGTTTCCTCGTTCGATAATTTCAGAATTTCCTCCATTCCATAAATGCAAGGAATCGCATTTTGCAAAAAGCATTGGTGGCTGATTTCGTACAGACCATTCGTTTTTGCTTGCGTGTGGTTCGCATGGTAGATATGGGCGGCAACGAGCAGTATATTTTTTTCTTCAGTGGCGAGCAATTGCTCCGCAATATGGAGGCGACCACTCGATTTTTTGCCTTCTATTTGTACCATCGTTTTTGTGTGATGAGTCAAAGAAAGGGGCGGAATGGTCACGGTTTGAGGTACATATTTTTTTAGTGACAAATACGCAGAACACATCTTTTTTGGAGCAGACATGAGGAGGTATTCCGCCAACTCTTGATTCAAAATCAACACAAAATCGAGCGGGGTAACGTCATCATTTTGCAAGAAAAAGCTCTGAAATAGTGGTGTCATTTCATCGGCAACAACAGAAAAAGTATCGATTGCTATAGAATCATACAGCGATATGGCAACGGAAGTTGTGGCAATCGGTGTCTTGTATGCTTCATTTAGATTTTTCTGTAGGACTAGATTTTTTGGGTGGTAGGGCAATAGCCCGAGGAGTACGCAGTGCATTTGAAACGTGGAGAGTGAAAATGCTTTTTTGAAAGCAAAAAAAGGAAACGTCTCATCACTTGGATTTTGTAATTTTTCTTGTAAATCGGCACTTTGTATCGTAGGTGTTTCGATTTTTTCTGCAAGCAAAGAAAATAGAAGTTCTAAAAATGTGCGGTATGCTTCGGCAGAAAAAGAGGGCGATTCAGTTGCATCATAGGGAGGTTTCATCTTTTAGCACCTCCTTTAGTAGGTATTCATAAGGCACGAAATCTCGTTCGATGAGTACGACATTTTCTTTTTTTAGTTCGTAATAAATGGCTTTTATGATGTGCAACATACTGATTTCTGATTTGTCACTACAAGCAAAAAAAGCCGCAGATAGCGTGATATTTTTGATGACTGCTGGGGAAATTGTAAAATTTTCTCCCAAGAAAGGGAAGTCGATTTCCTTGTCCAAAGGGGCGGTATCTGGCAAACAGTTTCGCCAAATTGCCTCACGCTCTGCCCCCGTTGGCAGTGGTAGAGTGAATATAAAATGCAATCGTCTCATGAAAGCTTCGTCGATATTCGATAAATAATTCGTCGCCATGAGTATGACACCGTTGTACATCTCAATTTTTTGCAAGAGGTACGCTGTCTCCATATTGGCATATTTGTCGTGGGCATCTTGTGCTTCGGAGCGTTTGCCAAAGAGAGAATCCATCTCATCGAAAAATAAAATCACGCCACTATTTTTGGCACTATCGAAAATTTTATCGAGATTTTTTTCTGTTTCGCCAACGTATTTCGAGATGACTGCCGACAAATCAATGCGGTACAATTCCATATCGAGCGAATTGGCAATGATTTGTGTGATCATCGTTTTGCCCGTCCCCGGAGGACCTGCAAATAAAATATTTGTGCCTGTGCCATATGAAAAACGATTCCCAAATTCCCAATCGCCAAACACACCTCGTCTGAATTTGATGTGGTTGCAACTTTTTTGAATGGCACTTTTTAGATTTTCTGGCAAAATCAAATCGTCCCATGTGAATTTTTTTTCGATTTTCGTTGCATTTTCATAGAGCAAAGACGTTGTTTGGTGGTAACAAAGGTTTGTGAGTTCTGCTTCAGTGAGGGGTGTTTTTTGAAATTTCAATTTTCCCTCTGTGACGGCACGCTCAATTTGTTTTGCAGTCAACGAAAATTTTGAGACGAGAATATCACTTGAAATGTCGCTCGAAAAAATTGGATTTTTCAAGAAATCGTCCCAAATGCATTTTTGTGCGGTTTGCGATAATGGATCCAAAGGGAGTGGCAAATGTGGGAGTGATTGCCACAAATCATTCATGTGCGTATGTTCTGTCGTCATGAAAAATGGTGTTTGATACGGAGCCAAAGTGGAGGCGAATTTTTGAAATTGATGAAAGGCAGTCTGTTTTTTGGAAGTGTCCGTCGGGAAGTCGTAAAAACAAAGTAGGGCATCGCTTAGGACGGCAATTTGCAACAAGAGAGCGTGATTTTGTTTGGCAACATTGTCTTTTTGTGCAGTAAAAGAAATGGCATCGACGAAAATAATTTCCTTGCCGAGCAGTTGACCGAGGTAAGCAACGGCTCTTTTTTTTCCAGTGCCAGTTGCACCCGTCACGACAATCGTATGCGTTTTCATAATTTCGGCGAGCGTGTCCACAGTCATGGTTGTCAAAAACTCATTTTGAGATGAAACAGTTGGAGCAGGGCTGTCGCTGTCGCTCTTGCTGAAATTGTTGTTGCTACTAGTATTACGACTACAGCTACTACTATCATTACTACTATCATTACTACTATAACCACAACTACAGTTACTACTATCGCTACTACTACAGCTACTACTACTACTACTACTACTGCTGCTGCTACTGCTACTGTAAAAATCACCACTCACGGTGTGGCAAAAAAAAGGCAATGTCGGTCTGCGATTTCCTAAAATCTCAAAGGCAACTTGATTGAATTGCAAAGGTGTATTCCATGAAATTGCAGTGTGGTTTGTAAAAAACAATTGAGAGAGTCGCATATTTTTTTCCCAGAAAGAGGCATCGACAGTTTTCGTTTCCAATGTATAATAGAGTAAAAATACAGATTTGAATGTCGCTGTCGTCGAATTGAACGTGGAGTGAAACGTATTTTTGAAGTTTTCATTGCACGACAAAGAAAGTACAGTCATTAAGACGTGTACTTCAAACTTTGTCAACTCATTCGTCTGCAAAATACGCAAAAGCGGAGTCGTCATTTTTTCTTGTAAGAGATGTGCAACGGTATCCAAATACGACAAAAACGCATGTTGAAGGGCTTTTTGTTCACTCTCTGCGATAGGGAAAATGCTTGCTTCTTCGAGGTGCGAAATTGTCCTTTGATCTGCTGGCACGGAACGAAAGGCATTTAATTTTGCGATGGAATACGCATCGATTGCCTCGTAAAATTCCCTTTGTAACAATGATTGTGCATCTTTTTTACTATTCACTTACAATACCTCTTAAAAATCCATGTCGCCGCTAACCAGTCGTTCGCAAGCTTCTTCTGGTGTGATGTTGCCCTGTTCCAAATCGTAAAATACATCGATAAAAAATACCGAAGCAGCAATGAAAAGAGCGAACATTTCAAAGACGGCAGCGTTTGGCAATGTCAACATATTCGGAGCAGGATATGCATATTTGAACTGGATATGCTCCAAATCTTTATCTACTTCTACGAAAGAAACGTTGCCCATCATTGCAAAACTACATGCCGTTTCGATTGCTGTGCGGAAGTGTTCTTTGTTTTCTTTTGTGACATCGATATTGAGATCGGTTGCAAATTGAATCAATAAATTTTCTTCTAACATTTCTTCTTGATAAGGAACGATGACGATATTTGCAAAGTAGTCTAAACCTTCTTTTTGAGAAATCAAAGCCGAAAAGGCAGGTATGAATACTTCTTCTGGGTCGTCTAGGACGTCGCAATCCATATCAAGTTCTGAAAAAACTTCTTGAAATCCGTATAAAATATCAGTATATTTGTTGTATATTTCTTCTGGTAATGTATCTTGATTAAATTCCATAATATGAGTTCCTTCCTATTATATAGTAGTTTATTTTTAATTTCCACTTGCAAGCAGAATCAATTTTGAAAATGAATTTTGTGAATTGCTATTTGAGGCAATTGCTTCGAGGTCAACACCGGCAGCAGACACATAGGCATTTAGAAAAGAGAATTTGTTTGCAATGGCAGGGTTTCCAAGCATTCTTTCGGCGGCCACATCGATTGTGACATTATCATTTTCAGCAATGCCATCTACTAGGTTCGTTCCGATGAAAGAATCGTTGCTTGCCAATTCATTCATATCACGCATCACAACGTCTCGCTCACCAGTGAGATCATCTTTGTTCTTGGTCATAGAAATAGATGTATACGTAAGAGCACCTGCGGAAACCACAGCTCCACCGATTGAGGCGGCAAGCCCCATACCGCTCGTAAATACACCACTAGGTTCTGGCTTTTTCCAATCTAGGAATGTACTCGTTAGGTATGTAATGAATAGAGCGATAGAAACACCAGAGTCGCACAATTCTAAGAATACATCGAATCCGGCGTCGGATTTGAGACGACTCAGTGCCTGAGCCTCAGGACTGTTTTTATCTGCAATTTGTGCAAGCCCTTTTTTTGCAGAGTCCAGTCTTTTACAAGCTTTTACGAATCTTGCAAAAGCAGTAACGGAATTGATGAAATTCTTGATTGTGGTAACGAGATTTCTTGTTCTGACTACCTCTGCATAGCCTTTGCTGTTTTTGTCTGCGTGACCAAAATGGTATGCATTTTCTGCAACTCTACAAGCGGTTATGAGCAGATCTGTTATGCTGACCAAAAAAAGTGGCAGAACCTTTAGTACTTTTGATTGTTTTGAAGTGGTATATTCTGCTTTATCGAAATCTTTGAAGGTGTCGTATATTTTCTTGATCCCTATCGCACAGACGAGAGTCGCAGACAGCGTATCCAAAACAGAGGCAATACGTGTTCCTTTGGTCGTATCTTTGCCATTCTTAGTATCGAGTGCATTTTTGTGACCGTAGGCTGACGAGGCAACGGTCAATCCTTTTGCGGTTGTGTCCCCTATATCAGAGACGAGATTGCTGGCTCCTTTTTTCTTTTCTTCACTGGAGGACAATTCGGTTTCTTGAATTTTTCGTTCTTGTTCCTCTTTTTTTTCTCTTTCTTCGTCGTTGTCGCCTTCGCCTGTATATCGGACGGGCAAAGATTTATACAGCGTGAGTGCCTTAGAAAGAGAGGTGTTTCGGAGTTTGTTCGCATTCTTACGGGCAAGGGGGTCTGGTTGATTTCCGCCGCCACCGTTTCCACCGTCGCCGTTTCCACCGCCACCGTTTCCACCGCCACCATTTCCACTGTCGCCGTTTCCACCGCCACCGTTTCCACCGCC
>JAWXUZ010000096.1:0-9458 GCA_044425835.1 Bacillota bacterium
GTTGGTGCAGTTGTAGTTGGTGCAGTTGTAGTTGGTGCAGTTGTAGTTGGTGCAGTTGTAGTTGGAATTTGACTTGGTGTTACAGTCGTCACATTTTCCTTTTTCTCTGTCGTGTCAATCACCATGTATCCGAGCAGTTTCAGACCATACTGATTTTCAAATTCTGCGAGCGTGACTTTCTTGACCACTCCATCGACTCCATCGTTCCATACACCCTTTTGAATGTCGTTTGCCCCATTCGAGTCACTGAAGTAGACTGCTGTCACATCGCCATTTTCATCTCGTTCGAGATACTCGATAAATTCCACATGACCTGCCATCGTGCTGAACTCCGCAGTCGGTTCAAAAATTGCGATTGCTCCGACACTGATTTCATTTTCGATTTTCACATCAGCACTATTTTTGTGATTCGCCACCCAATATTTTGCGTTTCCGAAGTAGGGCAGTGCGACTCCGTGATACTCTAAAAACCTTGCTTTTGCATAGCCTGTGCATTGCCCTATATTGTTGATTTTGTAGGGTTCAGTCATGCTTCCGTTGCCATCGTAAATCGTGCCGAGTGTCGCCCCGACAGTTGGAGTTTCCGTTGTTTCTGCGAATGCAGTTCCTGTTGTCATCATCGTTGCTAGTAGCATAATCATCAATCTTTTTTTCATATAAATCTCCCTTTCGTAGTCGTGTAGTTTTTTTCTAAACTCACTATACTACGTTTTCCAAGGAATAGCTATATGCATACTACACGAATATCATGATACATTCATATGATTTTTTCAGCATTTTACAATCACAACTTTTCCACAGTTACATCACCTTTTCCACCGCTTGCACGCACAATCTCTGTGTCGAAACATCTTCCACACAAGTAATCATCGTAATGCGATTGTCCTGCGTATATTCCAGTTTTGACCAGTCCGTTTCCGAAATTTTATCGACTGAAACGACCACATAATTTTTTGTACCAAGCACAGTCGTATACGAAAGTTCATCGCCAACCACTAGATTTTTCAGTTTTCCAAAGTTGTCATTCGCTCCTCGATTATGCCCAACAAGACCAATATTTCCTTGCCAAGCAGAAGTCGAAGCAATATGCCCGATGCCTTTTTCCATCGCTGTATACGTATCGCCATCGAATGCGGTGACATTCAAATTGATTTCGGGAATCGAAAGCACTCCGATACTTCCATCAGGTTTTCGCACATCTGCGATATCTGTAATTGGGTACTGTTGGTAGTCGTCATATTCGCCCACATCAGGGCTTGTTGGCGGAGTTGTATCGGTTGTGCCTGTCAATCCTGTCGCTCCCGAAGTCGCCCCTGTGTCGCTCGTCACTCAAAAACCAGACAAACCGCCTCCATTGTATGCTCCGCTTGACGAGCGATAATTCCGTATATCAGATATATTTGAAGTAACACGTTTAAAAATAAAATCCATATTTTATACCTTTAAGTAAAATAACTGCTTTCTCTTCGATAGTTTCCTCTTTCAACTTGAGAAAACAATATTTTAATTTGTTTACATTGCTCTTTCTTTCAATTTTAACTATATCAAAATACACTTGTCAAATTGTATTTTATTAAGGTTTATTATATTTTATCGCTATAAGGTAATGACCTCATATAACGTTCTATCCACTCCCAATCTGGGATATATCCCTCATCCGAAAATTCATTGGTGTTATCAATAATAAAACCATTGCTATCGGACTTAATTGGTAACTTTAAAATAAAATCTTTTTTGTAATGGGCATTTAACTCTCTTCCAAATGCTTGATATTTTATTTTACACTCATTTCTAATCAATGTTGCAAGAAACAATTTCATCAAGTCACTCATCGGAAATTTTTCTTGTAAAACAGCTACATTTTGAGCAGTATAAAATTCTGCATTTTGAATAAAACAAGAACCTAAAAAGCTACCTCCCAATGCCAAAGACATTGCTCCTTTAGGAAATGGAAGTTGTCCCTCAATAGCATCAACATAGGCAACAACTCCATTCCCATTGCTATTACGAGAAACATAATTATATTGTGGTTCGTCACATGTTGTAGACATTGCGTCTATTCCATTGCCCATCGTACAATTCATGAGATTATGCAAATAAAATGGTTTCCACCCTTGAGTGTCGATAGGCATGATATTTTCACGTATATTTTGAGTTGTTAACGGCTTATAATTTAATGTTTTAATATAATTTTCCATCCAGTGCCAATCAGGAATATAACCCTCGTCTGAATACTTTAAGGTATTATCAATAATATATCCTTTTTCATCTTGTAAAACAGGTAACTTGATTTTTGATTTAGACATCCGACTAGGACGCCATTTTCTTCCATATCCCCATCGATATCGGTCATGCATAATAACTGAAGCAATAAATACTCCTGTAAATTCATTAAATTCTCCATCTAATCTATATAACGGATTCACATCATGGCTACATGTAAAACTTCTATTTTGATAGTATGCATATCCTACCGAACCATTATTTGTTACGCAAACAGCACTCCCTTGAAACAACTTTTTTTCTATCAAGGCATTAGGCATGCTTCCTGTCTTAGAAGCATTCTCTATATCTTCTAAGCTATAATATTCAGTTATACCATTATTATTATCTACAGCACCTAAAAATGGAATCTCACCACAAGAGGAAACCTCTGGCTTTTTATTGTAAAATCCTTTTTTGATAATGAAAATTCTATCATAGTCAAAGATTTTCCAATTACTCTGATTAAGATTCATGTAATGCTCCTTCCTTAACAAGATATGCGAGATAAGAATTTAAAACTTTTTGGAAATCATCTTCGCATAAATTGGAATAATCTGTTTCCATGTAGGCTTCAGCTAACCACTCATCCTCATATGTTACTTTTTGCATTACTGATAATCCAACTTCTTCTCTCCGATTTTTATACAGTTCTAACCAACATTTCTTTGTTTTAACCCAAATACTGTTTCCATCAGAGTCAGTTTTTTCAATTCTTCCTAATCCTTTTCGTTTAATGAAATTATCCTCTTTGAAATATCCAAAGAAAGTATCTTTATCGGATTTTTCATGCTTCTGCGACAAATCAAATATCATACAGCAAGCTACTGCAGCAGCACCTGGATAAAACATTTCATTTGGTAACGAAAAAACAGCATCAAGAGTATAATTATTTAGCATTTTCTTTTTAAATTCTTTTACGTCAGCAGAATGACCAATAGCTGCTTGCATTGGTAATAAAACTGCCAATTTTGCAGTTGGAGAAACATGTCGAGCAACCCATTCAACAAAATGCAAGCCTTTAGATGGGTCTTCTTTTTGGTTGGAAGTCCACTTACTTGTATAAGTAGGATCACAAAACTTTTTGGTGGCATTATATGGTGGATTCATCAAAACTATGTTAATATTATTATCTTTAATCCATTTATCTTTATTAAACATAGAGTCATTAACTACATTTGAATTTCCATCTCCATGTATCAGCATATTAGTCGAAGATAATCCAAACGCACCTTCTTCATATTCAATACCGAATATTTGATTTTGCTTTACTTCTTCACGCTCCTCTTCCGTTTCACAATCATCCATAGCTTCTGTCATTGCTCTAACCAAAAACGCACCACTACCACAACAAGGATCTAGCACTCTAGAATTTTTATTTACACCTATCACACTACTCATAAAATCACAAATATGATCTGGGGTAAACGCTTGATTCTTATCTGATTTCCCAACATATTTATTAAATGTTGTGAAAAATAAATTCAACAAGTCTTGACCAGCCGTATTCTTATCATTGATAAACGGAACAATATTTTCCTCAATAAATGTCAAAACTCCTTTAAGCTCCGCATATGTTAAACTTGTGACATCTTGGTCGCCTAGTACTTTATTGTTTAATATTGCTAACTTACTAGCTTTGTTTAAACTTCCACCTTTAGTCAGTAATCCTTCTAAAATATCTTTTATATTTTTTATAATTACTTTTTCTGGTGAAATTGTTTTTCCTGTTTTGGGGTCAATAGTTGATTTGATATCCTTATATACAAGTCCGTTCTTTAATGCAAGCAAACAAGTCCCCACAAATTGGCTACGTAATTTCTCATTGATACCGTCAGAATGTAATTTTTCGTTTAACAATTTAATTGAATCTACAATTTTAATTTTATCATTCACCTTACCAAAAAGTAAATCTTCATATTCTTCAAAGGTCTTAATTGTGGTTTCAGTTGTTGACTGATGTTCATCATCGATAATAACAGATTGTCCATACCAAACCCATACATCATCTCCATCCGTTTCAGCTAGAATAGCTACAATTTTTTTGTCAGAGTATGCTTTTTCAAAACGAACATAATCTTGTAATTGAGATTGAATTTTCACTTTATCCCATTTACTAAATTTATTTTTACACTCAACTAATAGTGCTAGTCGTTCATTCTCAAAACGTATATCAAGAAATTGATGTTGTTTCCCAGTGGTTGCACGCTGATATTGTTTTATATCTTCGCCTACGGACTTTAACGCTTGCACGTAACTGAACTCTCCACTCTCTGTATTTCCAACACGATATTTATCACCAATTTTGGAAATAATGTCAAATCTATTCATATTACACCTCTCACTATTTATTATCTTTGTATATTGAAATATTAACTCCATTTGATATTGTTTTGCTTGTATAGTATAGTATACCACAGCATTGGACAAAAAATCTATGCACAATATATCCAAAACTATTATTTTCTATAATCATGTTTCCGTCACTTACTCTTTTATAACCTTTGGCACATCTTCAACAATTCTTTCATCAACATCTTTTTCTCATTTTCTGCATTGCAATTTCTTATTTTAACTCATTCAATTTTCACTCGCTTAACGAAACTTCTTGGTTGCTGTAATAAATTTCTTTTGCAATTTTGAACAACGCATATTCATCTGGAGTGACGTGCGTTCTGCGAATGATATGAGGGTGTGTTGAATAATTCAAGCACCGCTTATGAATATCTATTTTCCACACTACTTTGTCAGAAAATTTCCGACATACTATTCAAGTATGACGAAAATTCCCTTCCTCGTATTGTGAAAAATATCTTATCCCTAAGCGTCACTCTCTATTATTTAACACACCCTAAAGCAAACCTCTGGATAATGAATGTGTTTCACATAGTCCGCAGTATCGATGGTACGAATCGCCGCCAACACAAAACCAGTGGCAATGTAGCGTGAATCTAGCTTCGTTTTGGTATGTACATCGAGCAAATCCAACCCTTTTTTTTCGCAAAATGCAAGGAACTGTTTCCTGTGTGTTGTGTTCAAAAAGAAACTTCTGTCGTATTGCTGCATCAATTCTAGAATGCGTTTTCTCATTTCTGATGTTGTTTGTTTTTGATAAATCGGCAACACCAACGATTTGTAGAGGTCACGCTGTTCTGCTCGTTTTTCCTCTGCTGTTTTTTCTACTTTCGCTTTTTTCTTTCTTGGCTTTGCTACAGTTTTTTTCTCTGTAGTCATTTTCTCTGCAGTCATTTTTTCTACAGTTTTTTTCTCTGTAGCCATTTTCTCTTTGATTTTTTTCTCCATCATTTCCTCCGTTTTCCCAATTAAAAAAGCGGAACATTTCTGCTCCGCCAGTGCTTCTGGTATTTACATCATCATGCCTTGTTCTTCTGCTTGATCCTGTTCTGCTTGATCCTGTTCTCTCTGACTTTCGAGAGTTGCCATTTCCTGCTCCAAGGTCTGTCCTGTTTTCGACAGCAACACACCATATTCGCTGATGAACCCTTGTTTTTCCTCAATCAAACGCTGTCCAAATTCTGTCACATTCATAATGCCATTCAGCTGTTCCCAAGGAAATTCCACTTCATTTTTTAGCGTTTCCATGACTTGATTTCCGTAAGCATATGCACTCAAGCAACTACTTTCTAGTTGAAATTTATCGACTAAGTTTAGCGTATCTACAGCAGTATCAATGCCAATATCTCCTTGATTTTCAAGTAAAACTTTATATACTTTCATATTTTCTGTTCCTTGAATCGAATCCAATTGCAGTGCCAATTCATTCAGTTGTAGAATTGTTTCTTGATCCACTGTACGCAACACATGATTCAGTTGCAACACGCTTGCATCAAATTTCGTATGCACGCTACAGCCATCTTTCATGCGTTCAAAATTCGAGGTGATTGCCTCACATTTTTCTCGTTGCATCGGCAATTCAATTTGAAAATGAGGCACTTTCTGAAATTCAGTTCCCAACTCTGCCACATGAATTTCTAGTTGGAACACATACGATTTCGGCATTACTTTTTCAAAATCACCTCGATACAAATCCTTTAATTTTTCATCGAGAAACACATAGCCACTGCCGATAAATTCACCGCCATATTTTTTGTGAACTTCTTCACCAAGCTGTTTCGCATCAATATGCTTTACAATCCAATCTTTCATTTCATCGGACAAATTTGGATTATCTCTAATTGCCTTCACCTCATCACTCAATTCGCAATCGATCAAGAACTCACCGATTTCTTCCTCCGACATACAAGGAATCGCTGAGATATTTTGCAGTTGCTCAATGTTTTCGATGACGTTATGCATACCTTTTACCGAATCAATTTTTTCCAACTCAACTACTCCGCCAAATGCCATTTTATCAATGTAATCTAGCTTTTCGAGTCGCTCTGCCAAAAAATTCAACTCATAGATATCTTCTTTTTGCACACATTCATGGCTCATATGCAGGTCTGGCACAGCGATAAATTTGAAACTATCCAACAGATAATTTTCGTCTTTGATATCCAATCTATCGAATGCATCTTGAATTTCTTCATGACTGGTTTGCAATTTCAACGTCTGATAGTAACCACGTTCTTCTTTTCGGATTGTTGCATATATTGTTCGATTCATCACATTCCTCCCATCTCAAAACCTTGTTCTTCTTCAAAGCCTAGTTCTTCGCCTGTTTGCAGACTCCAACCTCGCCCATCGTTCCACAGATGCACACTGACTTTTTGGTCGTCGATGTCGAATTCTCTTTGTTCCAACGACTCGCCTATGCCATCACTACATTGTCCAGTGATATCTTCCTTGAGCAAATCCCATTCTTCTTCTGTCAGATCCTCGTTCAGCTCCACAATCGCCACACCATACACTTCATTTTCTACAACTTCGCACTGAATATGATAACTTTCCACCTTTTCTTTCAGCGAATCATTTTCGGAATAATATGCCATGTAACCCTCTTGGGGGAAATTCTCACCCTCTAATTTATGGATTAGATTGTTGATTTTATCAATGTCATTTTCGACCACACGATTGTTGATTTCCGATGGATAATCGTCATACTCAATCTCCCCATATTCATTTTCGTACTCATACGTTGTGACCGTCAAAGGCATATACAACTTGACTGTTTCAACATTTTGCATCTCACCATCTCCTTTTCAACTACACATACTACTCGAAATCCCATCGAATAGCTATACCAATGTTTACTGAAAATCTCGACATGTCCGACTTAAAATGTATCAGAGAAAATCTCAATTTTATCATTGTTTGTTACGATTCGCAACTCATCGGCATCGAGTCCAATTTCTTTCAGCAAGACATTTGGCAACACAATATAATTGTTCGGAAATCGTGTTTTTCCAGTAAAATCTTCTACTTCATAAATCGAAACGTCAGCAACGCAAGCCAATTCTTCCAACACATCTTCTTGGGTCAATGACTCGCCAAGTTCTTCGAAGAGTTCGCAGCAATGGCACTCACATTTGCAACCATAACAATCACAATCCACACAATCGCACTCCTTACAATCACAATCTTTACAATCGCAATCCACACAATCGCAATCCTCACAGCCACAATCCTCACAGTCACAATCTTCGCAGTCGTAATCTTCGCAATCACAATCTTCACAATCACAACAACCACAGTCGTAGCAAATTCCATCGCAATATTCTGAATTTCCAATTTGTACATAACTCAAGTCATCCAAAAACTCACAATCAATCAACCCTGCGAAGTATCCTTCCATCGCCACAAATTCTTCACCTGTACAATCTCTTTTCACTAATACAATCTTTTCCATTTTATCTGTTTTTCTCATAGGTTTGTTCTCCTTCTCTCAATCGTCCGCAAAAAAATAAGCCAGTCCTGTTTTCTCCACAACTCGCTCAAAAGTCCATTTTGAATTCTTCATCGAAATTTTCATCTAGTTCTTCTTCTATTTTTTCATGCGTTCGCTCGATGGCTTCCACCAAAATATCAACATCAAAGCCGACATCTTCATACCCTTCCGCAATGACATCAACATAATGTTTTGTTGGCATTCCAAGAGCATGGTCTGGCGACAACGTGTAAACCAAAAACCGCATAAATTTCTTCGCCATCTGCTGTCGTCACCAACGCATTTTCTTTATCATAAAACCTTGGATACCCCTCGTAAATATCGAGTCGTTCTTCATCTGCTGGTTGAATTTTCCACAACAGCACAGGCACGCTTTTCCCCTCACAAGGTTCGACTGTTGCATAAAATCCAGTTTGCGAACCACGAAACACCAACTCATGATCCACCAATTCTGCTGTCTTATGTATGAGTGCTGTCGGGCAACGCATACTCATCTGCATGAGGTTCAAATTGCTACCATACGCAATGTAGAGCCTTTCTTTCTCTGTTGTCTGTTTCTTTTCAAAATTCATGTATCAGCCTCCTTACATCGTCATCGCATATTCTTGGCAATGCATTTCTGGTTCTTCATCAAATCCACCATCACCTTGATTTTGGTTCGGATCGCTTTCTTGCTCTGTCAACTCCTCTCGTAGTCGTTCCTTTTGTGCATCGGCTTGTTCTTGTGTTTTCCATGCTGAATTGCCCTCTAAGTGGTTCATAAGATGCAATCTCGCTGTCTTGAATTCATCTCCGATGAGTCCAAGTTGCAACAGCCAAACTCGAAAGGCATATTTCTCATTTTCTGGATACCTTTTTTTCGGACTGGCACTTCGTTGGTTGTGAGCCTGTGCAGCCATGCCCAAGCACAGTTGCAAATAAGATTTAATTTTGCCAGCGTGCATCGCACTGTTAAAACTCCTTATTTCTATGGTATTTTTTTGGAACAGAGAATGTAAATTGAGACAATGGTATCTGGATGAGTGATAATGCTGATTTCTGTCACCATGATATTTTTGATACCACAAATCCCCAATTTCTTCGAGTGTTTTTGGCTTTTTCTTATTAAGAGCCTCAACGAAATCTGGATCTAATTTTTGACAATACGATTCTTCTCTGCCTCTTTGCACTTGCAACGCTTTGTATATCATATCTTCTCTTGCTGACATGATATTTACAAAATTTCTCACTTGAGTTGCATTGAAATTCTCACAGCCTACATGGACATGGACACCTGCTGAAGAATTTACAATCGCATTGCCACCCCTCAATTTCCGTACAATTTCTTGTATCGTTTCGATGTCCTTAT
>JAWXUZ010000097.1:0-9440 GCA_044425835.1 Bacillota bacterium
TTTCCTTCACGCAACTCACAATTCACAAGATAACCCTCTGTTCCGATGTATGCCATGATTGGTGCATATCCGTCATAGCCTTTATAAGTCCTAGAAACTCCTTCTTTTGAAGTTTTGGAGTTATCAAAAGGAGTGACATCAATATCTACTGGTACGTATCCATTTTCTAGTGGCGTTGGATTTATTTGATACGTTTGAAACATGTCGATATTCGCCTGCAAAATAGTATCAGGCAAGGAAGAACCAATATCATCCATTCGTTGACGAAGTGTTTCGGCTGAGGGAATTGCATAGGAGATTCCAAGTGCCATTTTGTAATATTCCGGGTCTTCCATCATTTCACGAACTGCTTCATATTCTGTTTTGCCCTGGCATAATAGACCTATATAAGTCAAAAGGATATCTCCATTTTTTATCTGTGGCTGAGAACGTTTTGCTGAAATAGACATCCTGTTGCATTTCTTAGCAAAATCACTTTTGCCAAGCATGGAGCCACCCAAAGAAAGCCCACTTGGTGTAATCAAACGTTCATTAGACAATTTCACAACTAATTTTTTCATAATGCCCCTCCATATTCGATGTATATCATAATGATAACATATTTCAGGTTGGATTGCATGTAAAAACAGAAAAATTTTTCACTCATTTGGTGACTTATTAAGAAATGACAAAACTTCTTTTATTCTTTGATATACACAGCTTCTTATCAAAAAATAATATATGAGTTTCACGGATTAAGGATAGATATAATCCTCCTAGTCCCATTATATCATACATTCTATAAATTACTATACTTTAAAACAAAAAAACTTGACGAAAAAATGTAGAGTTTGTGCACTCTACAGGCTATTTTTACTATATGTAACTGTCAAACTCCCGATTTTCTAGCTATTTGCAGGATGCTAAAAAACTTTACCTTTCAGAGCTGAAGGTAGAATATAAAAATTGATTTTTTGGGAGAAATATGCTATAATGAATTCAGTAGAAGTTTTCGTCAAAATATGTCAGTGTATCGATGTGCAGTATGAGAGGTGATTGTATATGAGTCATTTTCCATCAAGAATTGTCGATGGTAGAATGCAGAGCGTGGAAGAACACTTAAAACAAGTAGCAAAATACAGCGTATCCAATTTAACGGGTTGCAACATGCAAGCGTTATGCGAATTGATTGCGTTGTATCACGATTGCGGGAAATATTCAGATGAGTTCAAACGATATATAGAAAATGCAACGAGTGTGGAAGAAGCACTTCGCAAAACTGCCGTGAGAGGTAGTGTGAATCATACCTTCGCAGGGGTGCAACTCATTTTCAAAAATCATCACGTAGCAGGTGATTCATACCAACGGTTGACAGCTGAGTTGATGGCATTTGTATCAGGTTCACACCATGGGCAATTCGACTGTTTAGATAAAAAAGGAAATGATGGATTCGTTCATCGGTTAGAGACGAAATTGCCAATCAATCTTGTGGAAAAGCGTTTTTATGAACACGCCGTAAAAAAGGAAACACTTGATGATCTGTTTGAAAGGTCAGTTGCAGAAATCAATTTAATATTTAGAAATATAACAAAAATGATGTTCCATATCAAAGATAAAGAAGAGAAGAAAGAGACTCGTTTTTTTTATACCTCTTTATTGGCACGGCTATTGTCATCGGCATTAATCGATGCCGATCGTAGAGATGCAATGGAATTTTTTTATGATACGAGTATGCAAGATTTTGATGGGCAAGTAATTTGGGAAAGAGAATTGCGATGTGTGGAACAACGCCTTGAGATGATGGAAGATAAAAATGAAATTGATCAGGTGAGACGACGGATTTCAGATGAAGCGATGCGATTTGAAACTATGCCAAGTGGAATATACCAATTGTCGATTCCGACAGGCAGTGGCAAAACTTTGGTGGGTTTGAAAACAGCAATTGCTCATGCAAAATACCATAACAAACGCCGTATTATTTTTGTTATTCCACTACTGTCTATCTTAGAACAAAATGCAACGGTGATTCGTAGTTTTGTTAGCGATCCCGCAATGATTACAGAGCATCATTCAAATATTGTGCGTGAACAAGTAAAAGATGGTGTGGTTGATGAAGCGGAATTTTATACGGAAACATGGCATACACCAATCGTCATCACGACATTATTTCAATTCTTAAATACACTATTCGATGGCAGTAATTCGAGTATACGCAGAATGCATTCTTTGGCCAATAGTGTCATTGTAATCGATGAAGTACAACAAGTGCCAAAGCATATGCTGTCGATATTTAACTTGGCAATTCAATTTTTGACTGGTATTTGTGGTGCGAGTGTCATATTTTCTTCGGCAACACAACCGGCATTTGCACATGCAAAGCGGCCGATTATATTTCCAGAGGAGAAAGAAATTGTGCCGTATAATGCGGAGATGGAGATATACTTTCGGCGTACAAAATTCATTCCTTTGTTAAATGAAATGGATTTAGAAGATGTGGAACAATTGGTTTATGAGCAAGATGCAAAAAGTATATTGGTTATTTGCAATCAGAAAGACCAAGCATCTTTCTTGCATAAAAAAATCGGAGAAGCAAGAGAAGAAGTCTATCATCTTTCCACTGCTATGTGTATGCAACACCGAAAAGACACCATTGCAAAAATCAAAGACAATTTGGAAAAGAAGATTCCAACCATTTGTATCTCTACGCAATTGGTCGAAGCTGGCGTTGATTTTTCGTTTGCTTGTGTCATACGATTTTTGGCAGGTGTGGACAATGTTGTGCAAGCGGCTGGGCGGTGCAATCGTCATGGAGAATATGAAACATTGTGCCCTGTGTATATTGTGAATGTAAAAGAAAATTTAGGGAGATTAATTGAAATCAAAGAGGCGAAAACGGCGTTATATTCATTGCTTACAAAAGATGAAAACATGGAGATTGACTCGAAAGAAACGATTGAGCGATACTATAAAAAATTGTTTCTTGAGCAAAGCAAATCACAAGATTATGCGATAGAGCAAACAACGATCTTTCAACTGCTAAGCTTAAATAAAGAAAATCCAAATACCGATCCGAATCGTCTATTCAAACAATCTTTCAAACGAGTTGGGGATGCATTTCAAGTATTTGAAAATCAGACCATTGATGTCATTGTGCCTTATGGCAAAGCGACGGAAGTGATTGCTGATTTATTGAGTGAAAAAGCAATTTTTGATTTCCATCTACGAAAAAATTTACTCGCTAAGTTGAAAGGATACGCTGTGTCTATGTATGCATTCCAATTGGAAAAATTGAAAGGGTTGGGTGCAGTCCAAACGATATTCGATGATCGTGTTGCGATATTGTCGTCAGATTTTTATCATGAAGAAAGGGGTGTGGAAGAAAATTTTTCATTACTTGAGGTATAGTATAATTGACTTTTAGGAGGTGTCGTATGAAATATAATAACAGCGTTTCATTTGAAGTGCATGGTGACTATGCATTGTTTTCTGATCCAACAACGAGTGCAGGTGGAGAAAAATCATCTTTACAAATCCCGACATATGAAGCTTTGAAAGGGATTTTGCATTCTATTTATTGGAAACCAACAATCACATGGATAATCGATGAAGTACGCATTATGAACCAGATCCAAACGGAATCGAAAGGCATTCGACCAATCAAATATGGAGGTGGAAATGATTTGTCATTTTACACGTATTTGAAAACGGTAAGGTACCAAGTGAAGGCACATTTTATATGGAATGAAAATAGACCGGAATTGACATTTGACCGCAATGAGCATAAGCATTTTGACATTGCAAAGCGAACGATTGCAAAAGGTGGACGAAGAGATATTTTTCTTGGTACAAGAGAATGTCAAGGCTATGTAGAAAGTTGTGAATTTGGCGAAGGTACAGGGGCATACGATGGGGTTGGAGAATTGGCTTTTGGATTGACCTACCACGGGATTACGTACCCCGATGAAGCGTATTCGGAGGAAACAAAAAATAAAATGACGATGCGGTATTTTTATCCTGTCATGAAAAAAGGTGTGATTTCATTTTTGAAGCCTGAGGAGTGTACGGTGACGCACGTAGTCAAAGAAATGGAAATGAAAAAATTTGGAAAAGGTGAGAACTTCGCACCTGTAGAAGAATTGGAGGAGTCGCATGGGAATACTTGAAAAAGCATATCGGACGTATGATGGCTTGGCACATCTAGTGGGTGTCATCGAAGAAGGCAAGACACCGCTTCCGCCAATTTCTCATATCATTGCCAATGCCCAGATTGAGATTACAATTGACATGAGCGGTAATTTTCATACTGCGAGCGTAACGACAGAAGAAACGAAAAAGACGATCATTCCAGTGACAGAAAGCTCTGCAGGGAGGTCTAGTGGTGTGGCAGCCCATGCATTGTCGGACAATTTGTCGTATCTCTTGCCCAATAATGAACAACGTTATACCACGTTTATGGAACAATTGCAACAATGGACGAGTTCCGAGCATTCGCATTGCAAGGCAGAGGCAGTACTTGTCTATATGAAAAAAGGCGAATTGCTACAAAATCTAATCGATACAGAAATTGTAAAAGTCAATGAATCGGGTGGATTTTTGAAAGAAAAAATTCTTGGTACAGAATATGAAAAATGTGTTGTCCGATGGGTTGTGCTTGGTGGAGATGAGAAGTATCAAGATGCTTGTTATAAAGACATTTCCTTGTTCCAGGCATACATTTCGTATTACAATACGGTTTTGCAACAAAATCCAGTGGCATTGTGTGTCATAAAAGGCGAAAAATTGCCGATTGCAACGAACCACCCCAAAGGCATTGTTTCGGCGAGTTACGGTGCAAAACTACTCGTCTCATCAGATGACAATAAGGGGTATGTGAGTTATGAAGTATCTCAAAAAGCACACAATCTCTTGCGGTATCTGATTGTAAATTACGGAGAGTTCATTGGAGAGATGTCTTTTGTTTGGTGGAACGTAGAAAATAAGAATTTGCCAAAACTCGATCAATTCGATGCCTTTGATGAGGACGAAGAAGATGATGCATCGCCACAACATACGATAAAGGACTATAAAGAACGCATTCGAGATACTTTTTCTGGATACAAGAATGAATTTTTAGTGACAGATGACGTGGTGATTGCCACGTTTGAAGCGGCGACGACGGGACGACTTTCTCTGACATACTACAATGAATTTAAGGCGAATGACTTTTTTGAACGCATTGAAAAATGGTATATGTCGATCGCCTTCATACAAGGGAAAAAGGTCGTTCCAAAGTTGAAAGAGATTGTCCGCTATGCATATGGCGTAGATTCTGGGAAATACATAGAAGTGCATAATAAGAAAATTTTATCAGAACAAATGAAATCATTACTGAATTGTTTGGTTGGTGGTGCAGCAATTCCGTCAAACATTGTGCGTGCATTGGTGGTCAATGCGAGTGCACCACAACGATACCAACCGGGCAATTATGCGAGAGTCTTGTATACTGCTTGTGCAGTTTTAAGAAAATACTATAATGACAAATATCAAAAGGAGGTATATGGAATGGGTTTGGATTTAGAGAATAAAAATCGCAGTTATTTATTTGGGCGACTGCTTGCAATCTGCGATAAAGTTGAAAAAAGTACGTATGATTTCAATGAATCGAGAGAGACGAATGCCGTGCGGATACAATCGACATTTGCCAATCGTCCGATGACGAGTTTTCGTGTTTTGGAAAATCAACTGGCACCGTATTATGGCAAATTAAAAGGTGGGTTGGCAGTGTATTTCAAAAATATGATTACTGAAATTTTTGAAGATATTGATATCAACGATGCAAGTTTGAATAAACCACTAGAAGATATTTATCTTTTGGGATATTACCACCAAAGAGCCATATTGAATCGCAAAAAAGAAGTGACAACAATGAAGGTGAATGAGGAGGAAACTGACGATGCTGAATAAAAAAATTGATTTTGTAATGCTTGTAACTGTAAATCAAGCAAACCCAAATGGAGATCCACTCAATGGCAACCGCCCAAGAGCAGATTTCAATGGATTTGGTGAAATTTCGGATGTGTGTATCAAGAGAAAAATTAGAAATCGTATGCAAGATTTGGGTCATAGGGTATTTGTGCAGTCGGAGGAACGTTCAGATGATGGGTGCGATTCTTTGAGCAAACGTGCGGACACAATGGGCAAGATTGCAAAAAAAGATGAGTATGCAAAAACAGCTTGTGAGACATGGTTGGATGTGAGAACGTTTGGACAAGTATTTGCATTTAAGGGCAGTAAAGTGTCGGTTGGCGTGAGAGGTCCTGTCTCTATTCACCAAGCGGTGAGCGTATCGCCTGTGGAAATTCACTCCATGCAAATTACAAAAAGTGTAAATAGTGAATCGAAAGATGGCAAAGCTTCTGATACGATGGGGAGTAAACATTTCGTTCGTTTTGGAATGTATAAAATCAAAGGCTCTGTCAATGTCCAACTCGCAGAAAAAACAGGTTTCTCAGATGAAGATCTTACAGTTTTAAAAGAGTGTTTGCGTACGCTTTTTATTAACGATGCGTCTTCTGCAAGACCAGATGGATCTATGGAAGTGCATAAATTGTACTGGTGGGTACATGATGTAAAATCAGGACAATATTCATCAGCAAAAGTACATCGCTTGATTGAAGTCAAAGAAACGGTAGAATTTCCAACTTGTGTGGAAGATTATGAAATCACAGTCAATGCTTTGGAGGGGTTGCAGTGTGAAGAAATCGATGGTATATGATGAAGAAAGTTTTCTGATGTTATCAGGAATACAACACTATGCATTTTGCAAGAGACAATGGGCATTGATTCATGTTGAAAACCAATGGAGTGAGAATTATAGCACTGCACATGGAAATGTTGTTCATAAAAATGCACACGACAAAGCGTTCCAAGAAACGAGAGGGAATCTTTTCATCACAAGGGGAATGAATGTATTTTCGAGTATTTTGGGTATTTCTGGAGAATGTGATGTGGTGGAATTTCATAAAAATGAGAATGGGATTTCTTTGCATGGAAAACAAGATGCGTACCTTCCATTCCCCATAGAATATAAAAGTGGAAAACCAAAAGAGTATAATGCCGATGCCTTGCAACTCTGTGCACAGGCGATGTGTCTTGAAGAAATGTTATGTTGCGAGATCCAAGAAGGTGCAATATACTATGATGCAATCAAGCGACGAGAATCTGTTCTATTCACTGAAGAGTTGAGAAAGACGGTTGTTCGGTATTTTGATGAGATGCATAGGTTGCACAAAAAGGGGCATACACCACAAGTAAAGAGTCAGAAAAAGTGTACGAATTGTTCTTTAAAAAATATTTGTGTGCCTAAAATTTTGAAACAACAATCGGCACTGGAGTACATGACAAAGAGTATAGAGGATTGAATATGAAACCATTATTGAATACATTATTTGTTACGAGTGAAGATGTATATCTTGCTTTGGACGGAGAAAATGTAGTTGTGAAAAAAGAAGATAAAATTCTACACAGATTTCCGTTACATAATTTGTCTGGTATTGTATGTTTTTCTTACAAAGGTGCATCCCCCAGGTTGATGGGGGTATGTGCGGAGCGGAATATTTTGCTTTCGTTTTGCACACCTTCGGGCAAGTTTTTATCACGAGTCGTTGGTGAAACGAGTGGAAATGTATTGTTACGTAGGGAGCAATATCGTATAGCAGATGATACGCTACGCAGTTGCAATTTTGGAAAACATTTTATTTTTGGAAAAATATCAAATGCAAGGGCGGTAATAGAGAGAATTAGACGAGACCATAAAGAGAGAATTGATGAAGACCGATTCAAAGAAGCATCGCAAAAATTAAAAAATATATTGCCGAGTGTATTGAAAGAAAGTGACTTGGGTGTACTACGGGGGTTAGAGGGTGCAGCAGCAACGATTTATTTTGATATTTACGATGAAATGATTTTGAATCACAAAGAAGATTTTTATTTTCATAATCGAAACAAAAGGCCACCACTGGATAATGTCAATGCGATGTTGTCGTTTGCATATAGTTTGCTTGCGAATGATTGTGCGAGTGCATTGGAGAGTGTGGGGCTGGATTCGTATGTTGGGTTTGTGCATAGGGATCGGCCTGGCAGAAATTCTTTGGCTTTGGATTTGATGGAAGAATTGCGGGCTTGTGTTGGGGATCGTTTTGTGTTGACATTGATTAACAATAGAGTCATGTCGCAGAAACATTTTACGCAACGAGAAAATGGATCAGTATTGATGAGTGATGAGGGACGGAGTTTGTTTTTGAAGCATTGGCAACAAAGGAAGTTAGAAGAAATCAAGCACCCATATTTAGACGAAAAAATCATGTGGGGGCAGGTGCCGTATGTACAAGCACTATTATTGAGCCGTTGTATTCGTGGCGATCTTGATGGGTATCCACCGTTTTTATGGAAGTGAGTGATAGGTATGTTGGTATTGATAACGTATGACGTAAGCACAACAGATAAGGCTGGTGTCAAACGACTGAATAAAATTGCAAAAGCGTGTGTAAATTATGGGCAGAGAGTCCAGAATTCCGTGTTTGAATGTTTGATTGATAGTGCAACCTTTGTAGTGTTAAAGGATCAATTATGCACAATTATGGATCCGAAAAGGGATAGCATTCGGTTTTATTATTTAGGTAAAAATTACGAAAATAAGATTGAGCATTTTGGAGTGAAAACGAGTTATGAGCCAGAAGGGTTTTTGAATGTGTAGTGCGAAGGTGTAGTGTGCATGAAAAGTGTGGGCGGTTCGCACAAAAAAGAGCGGATTAGGTGAAAGAAGGGGGAGTATTTTATTGACAAAAGTATAATTTTTTAGTAGAATAAATTAGAGTTTAAATTGTGTGCATAGTGAAATGTACATAATGACGAAATACATCTTAAAACAACTCGACGAATTGGTGTATTTCGCTGTCGCACCCCGCAAGGGGTGTGTGGATCAAAATCATCACGACAGGGTGTTTGAAGAGGGGCGAATGGGTCGCACCCCGCAAGGGGTGTGTGGATCAAAATTTCGTCATAGTTTGTATGGTCACATTTGTCAGCGTCGCACCCCGCAAGGGGTGTGTGGATCAAAATAAACGGACTCTCTCCACCAAGACTTTTACGTGCCCGTCGCACCCCGCAAGGGGTGTGTGGATCAAAATCATTTGTGTGGTATCCAACTCCAAGACCGGAGGCTGTCGCACCCCGCAAGGGGTGTGTGGATCAAAATACCATGGTGTGCTGCGAAGGCTGTTTAGACGACTGTCGCACCCCGCAAGGGGTGTGTGGATCAAAATTACAGGAGAAACGAAGAGGAGGTAATGAGAGCTGTCGCACCCCGCAAGGGGTGTGTGGATCAAAATACAAGGGAGTGCGGTTGAGTTACCGGCGTTTGGCGTCGCACCCCGCAAGGGGTGTGTGGATCAAAATAAACGGACTCTCTCCACCAAGACTTT
>JAWXUZ010000098.1:0-9335 GCA_044425835.1 Bacillota bacterium
GGCAGATCCGATGATCATCATCACACCAACGTCTCGCCCTGTCGTTTCTTCTAAAAGTTGGGCTTCTTTGTAGACTTGCGACGCCAACTCATGTGTCGGTGTCAAAATAATCGCTTGGGTGCCATTCACATTGTCGTCAATTTTTTGGAATATCGGCAAGAGGTAAGAAAGCGTTTTTCCTGAACCCGTTTCTGATCGACCCACGACATCTTTTCCACTTAAAATCAGCGGAATGATTTTGTCTTGAATTTCCGTTGGTGTCGTAATATTTTGTTTTGCGAGACCGTCGACCAAATCGTCGTCTAAGCCTAAGGAATGAAACGTGTTTTTCATGTAGTCACCTCTGATATCAATTGTAAATCTATATTAACCCAAATCATGTAAAAACAATCCGCTACGCAATTTCGGTTCAAACCAAGTCGATTTCGGAGGCATGACCATATTTGCATCTGCCACTGCCATCAATTCGTCCATAGACGTTGGGAACATTGCAAATGCCACTGCCATTTCACCTGAATCGACTCTTTTTTCGAGTTCTGAAAGTCCACGGATACCGCCAACGAAGTCAATTCTTGTGTCAACTCTAGGGTCGCCAATGCCTAAAATTGGTTGCAAAATCTCATTTTGTAGCAAAGCCACGTCGAGTCCATCGACTGGATCGGCTGAAATCAATTCTTTCTTCATTTCCAGTACATACCATTTTTGGTCAATATACATATGGAAATTGTGCAGTTTTTCTGGAGATGTGATTGGCATTTCTGCAGGAGAAACACTACATTTTTCCTCAATTTTTTTCATAAAATCAGCTTGAGAAAGTCCATTTAAATCTTTGACTACACGGTTATAATCCATGATTTTCAACTCTGCATCAGGGAATAATACTGATAAGTAGAAATTAAATTCTGCATTTTGGTCAAAGTTCGCTCCTTTTTCTTCCCTACGTTTCAAAGCCACTTTCGCCGCACTTGCATTTCTATGGTGACCATCTGCGATGTAAAAATTGGCAACTTCATCAAAATTTTTCACCAAAGATGCAATCGTCGATTCGTTGTCAATGACCCATACTCTATGAGAAATGGCATCTTCAGACTTAAAATCATAGACTGGTTTGTGGTCTTTCATCCATGTTTTGATGGTATTGGAAATCGAAGCTTTTTCTTTGTAAGCAAGGAAAATTGGTCCTGTTTGTGTATTTAATACATCGACATGGCGAATGCGATCGGCTTCTTTTTCCGCACGAGTGAACTCATGTTTTTTGATGGTATTGTCGAGATATTCATCGACACTCGTACACACCACAAGTCCAGTTTGCGTTCTGCCATCCATACCCAATTGGTAGATATACAGCTTCGGTGTATCATCTTGCATGAAGATTTTTTTCTCTTTCATTTCTTCCAAAGTCGATTTTGCTTTTGCGTAGACTTCATCGCTGTAATGGTCTACTGTTTCAGGCAAATCGATTTCTGACTTATCGATATGCAAAAAAGAATACGGATTGCCTTTCACCATTTCTCTTGCTTCTTCAGTGTTCATTACGTCGTAAGGGAGTGCCGCTACGTCGCTTGCATGTGTCGCCACTGGGCGAATTGCCTTGAAGGGACGAATGATTGTCATATGAGTTTCCTCCTTATTATATAGTCAATTGACGAGTATTGAATTTCCTTATTTTAAAATACGTACTTTGATAACGCTATCAATGGTATACAACTCATCGATAATTTCTTGCTCATTTTCAGGCAAGGTATCGCAAACTACAATATTATATGCCAAATCGCCTTTTGAGTTGTTGACCAATTTATCGATATTGATGTGGTATTTCGTAAATACACCAGCGAGCTGTCCAATCATATTGACGGTATTTCCATGAGAAACGCAAATACGAGGTTTGCCATTGTATGGTACGATGCAATTCGGGAAATTCACCGAATTTTTGATATTGCCATAGTAGAGATATTCTCGGAGGGCGACAGCTACCATTGTTGCACAATTGTCCTCTGACTCTGGCGTAGATGCCCCAAGGTGTGGTGTCAAAATGACATTTTCTTTGCCGAGCAATTCTTTTTCTGGGAAATCCGCTACGTATTTTGCGATGATCCCTTTGTCAATTGCGTGAAGTAGTGCTTCGTTATCGACCAATTCTCCACGGGCAAAATTGAGTAGGCGAGTGCCTGTTTTCGTTTTTTCAAACAACTCTGCATTGTAAAAATGTCTCGTACTATCAAGGAGTGGTGTATGCAACGTGATATAATCACATTGTGATACGAGATCGTCCATTGACTCCATACGTTTCACTGACGGAGACAAATGCCAAGCCGATTCGAGCGACAAATACGGATCGAATCCAACGACTTTCATGCCCAAATCGAGGGCTGAATTTGCCACCAAAACACCGATTGCCCCAAGACCAATGACGCCGAGCGTTTTCCCTAAAATTTCAGGACCTATGAAATTCTTTTTGCCCGCTTCGATTGTTTTTTCAAGTGCAGGATCGTCTTTGACTGTTTGTACCCAAGCTGCCCCCTCAAGCGTTTTTCTGGAGGACAAAAAGAGACCTGTCAAAACGAGTTCTTTCACCGCATTGGCATTGCCACCAGGTGCGTTGAACACGGGAATTCCTTTGTCTGTACATTCTGGAATCGGAATGTTATTTGTACCCGCTCCTGCCCTTGCGACACAAAGCAAATTATCGCCGAGTGTCATGCCGTGCATTTGGTAACTACGCAAGATATATGCGTTTGGATTTTCTGTCGTTTCATCTATTGTAAAATCAGCAGTTGGCAATTTATTGATGCCAATTTCTGCAATTTGATTGAGTGGTTTTACTGTAAACATTGTAGACTCCTTCTCTTTTTTTATTTTTTTCTTATAGTCGTTTAAACTAAAAAGTACTACATCTGAGCGGTTAAAATCCCGTTCTTCTGTGTCATCGTCGCTCGACGTGGCTTTTGCCACGACTCGTCTCCTCTTCCTTGAATAACGAAATTTCACCTCACTAATCTGCTAGTATTTTTTAATTTAATCAACTATACTTATTTTCTGTTTCAAATTGTTTCATGAACTGAACGAGGGCTTGCACTCCCTCAATTGGCATACCGTTATACATACTCGCACGCATTCCGCCCACGATACGATGTCCTTTTAGATTGACAAAACCTTTTGCTGTCGCTTCTTTGATGAATTTTGCGTTGAGTTCGTCTGATGGCAAAATAAATGGTGCATTCATAAGCGATCTGTCGCATGGTCGCACTGTCCCTTTAAATAAGGAAGATTCATCGATAAAATTGTATAGCAGAGACGCTTTTTCTTCATTGATTTTTTGAATGGCAGCGACACCACCTTGTTTTTTGATCCACTGGAACACAAGCCCCATGAAGTAAATGCCATACGTTGGCGGTGTATTATAGAGCGAATCATTTTTCGCATGAATTGCATAATCGAGCATTGTCGGTGTGAAATCCATTGCATGACCGAGCATATCCTCACGCACAATGACAACCGTCACACCAGCTGGACCTAGATTTTTTTGAGCCCCAGCGTAAAGCATACCAAAACGAGTGATGTCGACTGTTTCAGACAAAATTGACGAGGACATATCACCCACGAGTGGCACAGCCCCAGTTTCAGGCAAAGTCGTATATCTCGCACCATAGACTGTATTATTGAGTGTAATATAAAAATAATCAGCAGTTTTGCTAAAAGTAGATGGTTGGAGTTCTGGAATATACGTAAATGTATCGGCTTCAGAAGAAGCAACAATATTGACTTTTCCGTATTTCGCTGCTTCTTCAGCTGCTTTTTTCGCCCACTGTCCAGTCACAACGTAATCGGCTTCTTTGTGCGTTTTCATAAAATTGAGTGGCACCATCGCAAATTGCGTAGAACCGCCCCCTTGCAAAAACAAAATTTTATAATTGTCAGGAATTTGCATAAGTTCCTTCAAATCTGCTTTCGCAGTTTGCAGTATATCTTCAAACATCGGCGATCGGTGACTCATTTCCATGACAGACATACCAGCCGAGCCGTATGTGACCAATTCTTTTTGTGCTTGTTCTAGTACTTCTACAGGCAACATCGATGGGCCTGCTGAAAAATTGTAAACTCTATCTTTCATAAAAATAAATCTCCTTCGTGAATGAATTATAATGATATCTTCCCATCTATAATTATATCAGTTTCACGGCTATCGTCAACTACTATTGTGTTAATTTTTATGACATCGACTTTTTTTGTTTAATCTGTTAAATACTTATCATAGAATAGAGAAAAGTATGTAATCTTCACCAAATGACAAACTAAAAAAATCAATTTTTCCACGCAAATTAAGTTATTTTTATGAGAATTTACACGTAAACTAAAAAGAATAGGAAGCCAAAGGAGTTTTATTATGAAAAAATGGAGACTAAAAACGAAAAAAGAGCTGTATGGCGTGGTGGTTTTGGGGTGTTTGTTATGTGCAACTGTTTTTTTTGAAGTACATACGGACAAAAGTACCGTGCCAGTGATGTTGCCTGTCAACGATAAAATTGTCGTACTCGATGCAGGGCATGGCGGTTGGGATCCAGGGACAGTCGGTCTACAGGGCGAGACAGAAAAGGAAATCAATCTAAAAATCATGACTCGCTTACAGATGTTGCTCGAACAAGGCGGAGCAATGGTTTACATCACACGTACCACAGATGAAGCATTGGGTACGACAAAATCAGAGGACATGGCAAACCGCCGAATCATAGCAGATGAAAATATGGGCGATATTTTAGTGAGCGTCCATCAAAATGCATTTTCAGATGCCACAGCAAAAGGAGCCCAAGTATTTTACCATCACACGAGTGAAGGTGGAAAAAAATTAGCCGAAGACATTCAATCTCTTTTGAAAACGTTTGCCGACCCAGACAATCAAAGAGAGGCAAAAAGCAACGACAATTACTACATATTGCGGTCGACTACGATGCCAAGCGTTTTGGTGGAGTGTGGGTTTTTATCGAATCCAGAGGAAGAACGACTCCTAAACACAGAGGAATACCAAGAAAAAATTGCGTGGTCAATCTATCTAGGCATTTTGGAATATTTTGAAAACGTGATAGAATAATCCGTATGAAAGGATTCCCCACTCACTATTCCTAAAAATTTAATTATTTATCGTATAATTTTTTTTCGTTTCTATATTGACAACCTTAGGTGAAAAATGATATATTGTATGTATGGTATTTCTGTGAAATTATTTTTTGAAATATAATTATGAAAAATAGTATATAACTATTGTATAATGTTACTTTTTAAATGAAATTCAAATAAAAAAATAAGTTTATTTTTAAGAAAATATATATAGAATTAATGGGAAAAGTAGTTGTAACTTTAGAAGCTAGAAAGATGAGGGACATTTTATGCGTTTGGTACCTGTTGATAAATTAAAAACGAATGCGGAGATTGCGATTGACGTTGTAAATTCACAAGGCATTTTACTTGTTGCAGAAGGTCAAGAATTGACACCAAGAATCATTCAAATATTAAACAAGGTGGATTTGGAGTACATATATATCAATGACGACTTGACTACACCGGCAGAAAAAAGAAACCTTGTGACCTCGGACAGCACTTCTTTGATGAACATTATCAATCAATTGAAAAACATTACAAGACGTATGAGCATGGGTATGGCAAACGCTGGTGACATTTTGAAATTGAACAACATTTCTTTCGATATCGTAGAAACGTATTACCAATTAGGCGATGATTTTCGCATCGTGTATGAGCCTGTGAAAATGGTTTTGAATTCAGCCCTGGAGCAATCTTTGTACGTTGCGATTATGGGTGTTGGTTTGGGTATGAAAATGGGCTTGACAAGACCGCAACTTTCCGAATTGTGTATGACTGGTTTGCTTAAAGATTTTGCACTCATTTCTCCAAAAGCAACGGTTTCTGCAAAAGCTGCGATTTCTCAGGAAGAACTGGACGAAACGCATATGGTCATTGCGTATCGATTGCTTAGACAGTATTCTCAAGTGACCCCTCGTATTTTAGATGGGATTGTGCATCATCATGAACAGTATGACGGTTCTGGATATCCAAACGGACAGCAAGGCGAAGAAATTAGTGTGTATTCAAGAGTTCTCGCTGTGGTCAACTATTTCTATGAGTTGAAATCAGATAGTGCCATCATGGTCACAGAACAATCCTTGCTTGAAATTGTATTTGCTGATGCTTTAAAACAGTTTGACCCTAAAATTGTAGATGTGTTCATCAAAAATGTAGAACTATTTACGATTGATACTTTGGTTCGTTTGACCAATGGCGATGCGGCAATTGTCGTACGCAACAATGCAAACGCACCATTTTTGCCTACAGTTCGCATTCTTAGAAGTGAAATTTTTGAAGTAGGAAAAGAAATTGATTTGCAAGATAGCCCAATTTTGAATCTAAAAATTAGTTCTGTAATTTACTATGTAGATTAGGGCGTGTTGAATAACCCAAGCAACGCTTAGGAATATCTATTTCCCACACTACTTTGTCAGGAAATTTCCGACATACTATCCAAGTATGACGAAAATTCCCTTCCTCGTATTGTGAAAAATATCTTATCCCTAAGCATCACTTTTAATTATTCAACACACCCTAAAAATAAAAAATAATAGACAAACACTTCAAGGAGATTTTTCGATGTTAAAAGTGACAAATACAGACAAAGCACCAAAAGCCATTGGCCCATACTGTCAAGCAATTGCAGCAAATGGATTCTTGTTTACGAGCGGTCAAATTCCAATCGATCCAGCCGTTGGTGAGGTTGTCACAACGACAATTACGGAACAAGCAGAACAAGTCATGAAAAACTTAGAAGCTGTGCTATCAGCAAACGATGCCACATTTACTGATGTCGTCAAAACGACTTGTTTTTTGGTAGATATGGAATATTTTGTAGCTTTCAATGAAGTATATGCAAAATATTTCACGAGCAATCCAGCCCGCTCTTGTGTAGCAGTCAGAGAACTACCTAAAAAAGTATTGTGTGAAGTGGAATTGATTGCTATAGTAAAATAAAAAATGAATGTGATATGACCCCCTCTTGCTTTTGAAAAGTGAATGAGGGGGTTTTTTAGCTTACAAATATAATTTACATCACCCCAACTTACCAACAGCAGAGACTGAGAATAAAACTCTGTCAATAGCTTTTCTATGATAAATTTTGTGGGTTTTGGGTAGGCTAATTTCGTGCCTGCCAAACCTTTTTGTTTACCATACTCTGGTTTGTAAATTGCAATATTAAAAGTGTCAAACTCCCGGACTAGTACAAAATAATATTCTTTGCTATTTTCGACTTACTCTAAAGAAAACCTTATAAAAGGTCGTAAAAAAATATGAGTTTCTACTATATAAATAGTTGTTTATTTTATATCAAAAAAATATATGCAAAATCTGTATTCAATTATTTTTAATTACAGCGTAATACTATAGATACGTTCCTTGCGATTTTTCAGATTCTTTTTTCGTTCTATCACAAAAAAACAGTGTCCTATTTCTTAAATAAAAAATTAGGGGTTGACAAAATGGAGTTTTTTGTATAAAATTGTAGTATGCATAAGAATGGGGAAAAATAAATTGAATTTTCTTTGCAAAATAAGATGAGGAATAAGTACTGGGAAATCTCGAAAACCTTGATAAATCAGCCGTTTTCATAGGGGTTTCAAATACTTATTACATTAATTTTATAAATATTACGGAAATGTGAAAAAAAGTCTTGACAAGCACAAAGAAATGTTATATACTATATTTAACAAGTACGTAATATGTGGCGAAAAGCTAATGGAGGATTGTTTTATGAAGATGTTACAAATGTGGAAAGTGATTTCTATGACAGCGGTATTCACAACGCTTGGAGCGACTGTGGCACTTGCTGACGAAGGGAAAATTAGTACAACGAACGTCAATATAAGAAGTGAAGCGAGTATTGAAAGCACAGTGCTTGCAAAGGTGGATAATGATGGTACTACATATTCTGTGTTAGGCGTCGTAGATGACTGGTACAAAATTTCTTATAATGGCAAAGATGCGTTCGTTTCGTCGAGTTTCTTTGATATTGAAAAAGCAGATGGTGCAGTATCTGGAGCGGGTGTGTTTCTTCGTTCAGAGCCAAACAAAGATGCTTCTGTATTGGCACAAATGAGCCAAGGCAGTAAAGTAGTTGTAACTGGTAAAGTAGACGATTGGTACCAATTGTCATTTGAAGGCATTCAAGGCTATGCAAGCAAAGATTTCATCGAAGGTGTGGCAGTGCTTGACATTCAACATGTAGAAGCTCCAGTCGTAAAAGGGACAGCCCTTGCAAACACTTATGGAGTGATTAATTCCTCAACGGGTCTCAAATTGAGAAGCCAAGCATCGACTGATGGTACAGTCCTTGCAGTGCTACAAAAAGGTACAGTGACTGACATCGAAAACGTAGGCGACAAATGGGTCAAAGCGATTATGGATGATGGCACAGTTGGATATTTGAGCAAAGAATTTGTTTCAGTTGAAACTGGTACTCGTCCTGCACAAGTTGTACAGGCAACAGTGGCAGCACCTGCACCTGTACTTTCTAAAGGCCAAGAAGTCATTTCATATGCAAAACAATTTTTAGGTACGCCTTACTCTTGGGGTGGGACAAACTTAAATACTGGTGTGGATTGTTCTGGATTTGTATTTTCAGTTATGAAGAACTTCGGCATTTCTTTGAACCGTTCGTCTTCTGATATGGCAAACAATGGTGTTGCGATTTCTAAAGGTGAGTTGCAAGCCGGTGACTTGGTATTCTTTAACGCTGGTGGTAGCGGTGGCATCTCTCACGTAGGGATTGCCCTTGGAAATGGTCAATATATCCACTCTAGTAGTGGCTCTGCGTACTCTGTAGTTATCACTGATTTGGATAGCTCATACAGTGCGAAAAGTTATGTGACAGCAAGACGTGTGTTGTAATACCCCTTAAGAGAAACTCTGATGTAAGCCTTTTGAAAGTTGGTTCTGAGAATTCATTTTCTAGTCAGACCGTACATCATATAGGTGATTGGAGTGCCTCTTACCATTCAACACAACGTATTGTTATAGGATAATTTAATACCCCATTATTCAAATTATTCATAATATCATAGGTACAACAGACGGATCCCTAACCTAATCTGTCTGTTGTAGCTGTGTTTTTTGAGTTTTGAGGTGGTCATAGATGAAATAGGAGGTGGAAAATTCCGGCTGTTTGTCAAATGTTGGGGTGGGATTGTTTTCAATCCCATCCTTTTGTAGTTGTAAGTAAAATACGATTCCGAAATCTTTTGAAATTTTTTACGCCATATGACACTCGTTTGAGTACT
>JAWXUZ010000099.1:0-9109 GCA_044425835.1 Bacillota bacterium
GGCGCCCATACATCTTGAATATCAGGTTTTCGTCGGGGCGACCTGTGGTCGCCCGCTTTCGATAAAATGATAATTTTTGTAATATTTAGTCGGTATCTCAATAACTTCAGACAATACATTTTGCTACGCAAAATGTATTGTCTCCAAACCCCCACCATGTTTCAATCGTCGGACTCGTTCGCATACTCACCATTTCAAGCACGTAAACTCGATTTGCCTGCCTGTATTTGTGGAACGAATCTTATTTGCATCGATTTGAAACTTGGTTTCAAAGACAATGCAAATACAATTCGTGAAACAATATCAGACAGGCAAATCGAGAACCACAGCCTCATCAATCCACCAGCGAACGAGTCCGACGAGAAGGAACCAATATTCCTTCCCGCCGAAGGCGAAAACTCGAACCGCCGAAGAAGACGGCGGTCAGCGTAGCTGACTTTGCTTGCAAAGTGAATTGACTCAGCCGCTTTGCGTAGCAAAGTGAGTAGACCCCTCACCGCCGAAGGCGAAAACCCGAACCGCCGAATACAAAGGCGAACTTACATATCATGAGAATAGACTCTACCACAAAATACCCTAATCCTTACTTCGATTCTGCAAGCGATTTTTTAAACGCTTCGACATCTTCATCTGTCAGTGGCAACAAATCTTCTAATGTCAACCAACGAATTTCCATTTGCTCTTGCATTTTTTTGATGTCTAGCGGAGCATTGATTTGGTCTTTGTCAATGACAATCGTTTTGCCATGGTTTCCGTGGAACAAAATCTCGAACGGTTTTTGCACCCCATTTTCAAATACGAGCATCTGCGTACTGTAATAATTCAAATACCCAGCCTCGCTTAGCAAATAGCTCTCAAGAGAGGGCAAGTCGAAAAAAGTCACGATAAACCACTTGCCATCGGTGTCGGAATAGTCGTACAATTGGAAGTCATGGAGATGGAGCATTTCCTCGCCTGTCGTTCCTTTGTCTTGTTCGGCAATGCCTTTTATGGCAACGGCACTTTGGTTTTCGCCATTGGAAGCGATTTCTGCTCCTTTGATGAAGCAGTCTAAAAATTTGGTGATTTGCATGTCTTTGTAATGGTTTTGTATTGAGGCAAAATCTCCGAGTTCATAGGAAATATTTGCAATATCGGTGAAAAATTCTCGTAGTGTTTTTTGCATGGGATCTCCTCCGTAAATATTTTTATAGTTTGTTTGACTTCTTCTATTAAAACGTATTTTTTACAAAGTGTCAAGGGGTATTGTTTGTACATTTCTTTCATGACAAGTGATTTTCAAATATGCCTAAATTTTATTGTGAAATACGTAAAAAATTATTTGTTTTGACAATAAATTTAGTGTACATCTTAAAATAAGTATTTTCTTTTTATGTATTATGGCTGTATGGTAAAAAAATCCAACTCCCATTGTAAAAAAATACAAGAAAACATGAAAAAATTGTTTTTTTTGATATCCTAAGAAAAATGAAAAAATATTATAAAATGCTTTTTGAATTTAGAATTTTGTGGTATACTAACAGCAAAGTATTTTATGACGGAAAATAAACAAAAAATTTAAAAGAAAGGAGGAAACTTTTATGGAGAAAACGCCGAACTTCGTACATCTACATGTGCATACAGAGTATAGTCTATTGGACGGTTCTGCAAAAATCGATGACTTACTGGATCGTGTGAAAGACATGGGTATGAATAGCATTGCCATCACTGACCACGGTGCAATGTATGGTGCGATCGCTTTTTATAAAGCGGCAAAGAAAAGAGAACTCAAGCCAATTATCGGTTGTGAGGTCTACTTGGCAAACGGTTCAAGGCTGACCAAAGAGGGAAAAGGTGGCAACTATTCGCATCTGGTGTTGCTTGCAGAAACGAATGAAGGCTACGAAAATTTAATGAAACTCGTTTCGTATGGCTTTACCGAAGGGTTTTACTACAAACCACGTATCGATAAAGAATTATTGCGAAAATACAACAAGGGCATCATCGCTTCGAGTGCGTGTTTGGCAGGGGAAATACCACGGGCTTTGTTGTATGAGTCGTACACCGCCGCCAAGGAATTGGTCTTGGAATACGTCGATATTTTTGGCAAAGACAATTTCTTTTTGGAAATGCAAGACCATGGCATACTCGACCAGAAAAAGGTCAATGTGGGGCTTGTGCAGTTGAGTAAGGAGCTTGGCATTCCGCTCATTGCAACAAATGACAGCCATTATATTACAGAAGCTGATGCAAAATCGCACGATGTCTTGCTCTGTGTCCAAACAGGAAAAAAGGTAGATGACCCCGATCGCATGCGATATGAGGGCGGTCAATTTTATCTGAAAAGCCAAGAAGAAATGGCGGCACTATTTCCAGAATGGCCAGAAGCACTGGAAAATACACAAAAAATTGCCGATCGTTGCAACGTTGAAATTGAATTTCATCAGTTGAAATTGCCACAATTTGATGTGCCTGAGGGCAAAACGGCTCCTGAATATTTGCGAGAAGTTTGCGAACTTAATTTTATGAAGAAATACCCAGAAGCAAAGCCTGAATGGAAAGAGCGTTTGAATTACGAACTAGAAACGATTGTCTCTATGGGGTTTGTGGATTACTTCTTAATCGTATGGGATTTCATAAAGTATGCAAAAGAAAATGGCATTAGCGTAGGGCCCGGACGTGGTTCGGCGGCGGGTAGTATGGTTTCTTACTGTTTGTCGATTACGACGATCGATCCTGTGGCATACGACTTGATTTTTGAGCGTTTCTTAAATCCAGAACGTGTCAGCATGCCCGATATTGATATCGATTTTTGCTTCGAGCGGAGACAAGAAGTCATTGACTACGTCAAAAAAAAATATGGCGAATCTCACGTTGCACAAATCATTACTTTCGGTACACTTGCTGCAAAGGCAGCTATAAAAGATGTGGGACGAGCGATGGACGTTCCGTACCAAGAAGTCGATCGCCTTTCCAAATTGATACCGAAAGAACTAGATATTACAATAGAAAAAGCGTTGCAAATGGAACCGATTCTTGCAAAAATGTATGCTGAGGATGAAATTGTGCGAGAACTCATCGATACTTCTATTTCGCTTGAGGGTCTGCCGAGAAATCCTTCTACGCATGCAGCGGGTGTGGTCATTTGCAAAAATCCAGTAACGGAGTATGTACCGCTTTCTGCGAACAAAGGACAGGTCAATACGCAGTATACAATGACCCTTATTGAAGAACTTGGTCTTTTGAAAATGGACTTTTTGGGGCTTCGGACTTTGACTGTCATACAAGGGGCAGTCAAGGAAATCGAGCGGACACAAAATATCAAAATCGATATCGAATCAATTTCTATGGAGGACAAAAAAGTCTTTCAATTGATTACGCAAGGCAAAACAGATGGTGTGTTTCAGCTAGAAAGTCCGGGAATGAAGCGGTTGATGAAAGAGTTGCAACCAACTTCTATTGAAGATTTGATTGCTGGGATTTCCCTTTATCGACCGGGACCTATGGATTTCATTCCAAAGTATATCAAGGGCAAACAATCGGGCGATTTGGTGGTGTATGCTCACCCAACTCTTGAGCCGATTCTGAAAAATACGTATGGCTGTATCGTCTACCAGGAGCAAGTTATGGAGATTGTGCGAAAACTCGCAGGCTATAGCTTAGGCCGTAGTGACTTGGTGCGACGTGCCATGAGTAAGAAAAAAGAATCTGTGATGGAAGAGGAACGAAAAAATTTCGTCTATGGCATTGAAGGTGAAGTCGTGGGTTGTGTCAAAAATGGCATTCCAGCCCACATCGCCGAAAGCATTTTCGATGAAATGGCAGATTTTGCAAAGTATGCGTTCAACAAAAGTCATGCGGCTTGTTATGCATATGTTGCCTACCAGACGGCTTGGCTGAAAACGCATTACCCTGTGGAGTTTATGGCGGCGTTGATGACGAGTGTGCTAAATAACAAAGACAAGCTGACGAAATACGTGGACGATTGCAAAAAAATGGGTGTCAATATTTTACCGCCCGATATCAATGAGGGGTATGCACATTTTTCTGTGTGGAATGGAAAGATTCGCTATCCGCTCAATGCCATCAAAAATGTGGGACAGACGGCAATTGAAACACTCGTGAAAGAGCGTGAAGAAAATGGTGTGTTTCTGTCGTTTACGGAACTTTGCGAACGACTTGCAAGCGGTGCATTGAATAAGCGTATGGTAGAAAGTCTAATCGGTGCCGGTGCCTTCGATTCATTTGGTGGCAATCGCAGACAATTTATAACGATCTACAAGCCTGTTTTAGATGGTGTGGTACAGAATAGGAAAAAGAATCTGGAGGGGCAACTCAATTTGTTTGACCTCGCTTGTGAGGACGAAAAACGAGAGTCCATGAAAGACGAATTGCCAAACATTTCAGATTTTACAGAAAAAGAAAGATTGGCAAAAGAACGAGAAATTTTAGGATTTTACGTGACAGGTCACCCACTTTCAGAGTTCGAGATGAAATTGCGACATTGTACAAGCCATACGAGTTTGAATTTTATGATTGAAGATCAAGACGATGAGAGTGAAGAAATAGAGGAGAACGCCGAAGAAGATATACGGGAGATTGTAGCACACAATGCGAAAGTCGTTGTCGGTGGTATGGTGAGTGAAGCCAAAGAGGTTTTGACCAAACGTGGCGAAAAAATGATGTTCCTTACACTTGAAGATCTCGTCGGGACAGTTGAAGTCATCATATTCCCAAAACAATACAAACTCTACGGGGCGATGATACAAAAAGAACAAATCATCTTGGTGCGTGGCAATGCGAGTGTGGACGATTACGAAGCAAAAGTCATTTGTGATTCTGTGCAATTATTTTCCGCAGAAGATGTGGAAGTACCGCAATTGCTATGGCTGAAAATTCCGAAAAACTCCACACTGACAAAAGAAGATATTATCCCTGAACTCATTCCCTATCCTGGGAAAGTGAAGGTGCAAATATATATGGAAGCAACCAATGAGAGAATCAAGCTTGAAAAAACGTATTTTATTGATGGAGAAGATGAGGTCATCTCCCGTTTGAAAGCGTTTTTAGGGGAAAACAGTGTCGTTATGAAGTATGCGGCGGAAAATCCGTAGCATTCATCTTCTTGGGTAATTCTCCTGTCGGATTGATAAATTCTTGGGAGGTAAGTTTGTTGAAAACAGCTTCAATTGGCTGATTTTTTGATATAGGAATTATGAAGTTTCGCATTATTATTTAATTTATAGGAGGAAGAAAAAAATGGCAAACGAAGAAAAAACAGTGAAAAAAGTAAAAAAAATTGGCGTACTCACAAGTGGTGGCGATGCACCGGGAATGAATTCTGCAATTCGTGCTGTCGTAAGGACTGCAATGTATTATGGCATTCAAGTTATGGGGATTCGCAAAGGCTATAATGGTCTCATCAATGGTGAGGCACAAGAAATGGACGGCAACTCCGTTTCTAATATCTTAAGCCTTGGCGGAACTGTACTGCATACAGCTCGTTGTATGGAAATGATGGAAGACAAAGGCCGTGACCGTGCTGCTGCAATTTGCGATATTTTAGGCCTTGATGGCTTGGTTGTGATCGGTGGTGACGGTTCTTACCGTGGTATGCGTGAACTTTCCAAACGTGGTGTCAACTGTATCGGGATTCCAGCAACGATTGACTTGGACATGCATAGTACTGAATATACTATCGGGTTTGATACGGCAGTCAATACAGGAATGGATGCAATCAATAAATTGCGTGACACTTCAAGTTCGCATGAACGTTGCTCTGTTGTTGAGGTAATGGGTCGTGATGCGGGCTATCTTGCTGCTTGGTGTGGTATGGTTGGTGGGGCAGAAGATGTACTTCTTCCTGAAACTAGCAAAAAAGACGACAACAAAGAAGCAATTCGCCAAGTGCTTATGAACCGTAGCCGTGGTAAAAATCACCACTTGATTCTTGTAGCAGAAGGTGTTGGCGGTACGCAAGAACTTGCTGAAAGTATCGAAGAAATGACTGGCATTCAAACGAGAGCAACCATTCTTGGTCATATCCAAAGAGGGGGAAGCCCAACGGCCCTTGACCGTATGCATGCCTCTATGATGGGACATCTTGCCGTGAAAGCGTTGATCGATGGCGAACAAAATCGTGTCGTTGCGTATAACAAAGGTAGATATGAAACAATCGATTTGGAAGAATCCTTTGAAATCAAAAAAGAATTCGATAAAGAAACTTGCGATATTTTGAGAATCCTTGCAATTTAATTTGCGGTGTGTTCAGTATTACAAGGTTACAACATCACTCATGATTCACTAACGACTATGGAGGTAAAAACAGTATGCGTAGAACGAAAATTGTATGTACATTAGGCCCAGCTTCAGACAGTGTTGAAATTATGAAAGAATTGATCCGAAATGGCTTGGACGGAGCCCGTGTCAACTTTTCTCACGGAACGTACGAATCTCACGGAGAAATGATCAACAAATTGAAACAAGCAAGGGAAGAACTCGGTGCTCCTGTGCCTTTGATTTTAGATACAAAAGGCCCTGAAATCCGTTTGAAACTCTTCAAAGATGGCTTCATTATGCTAGAAACAGGCGATACATTTACTTTGACTACGGAAGAAGTAGAAGGCACAAAAGAAATGGTTTCTGTCACGTATGAAGATTTTGCAAAAGATATCAAAGTCGGCGACCGTATTTTGATTGACGACGGCTTGATTGAGCTAAAAGCGGTAGATGTCGATGGCATCAAAGTCAAATGTGATGTCCTAAACGGCGGAAAAGTTGGCTCGAGAAAAGGTGTCAATCTTCCTGGTATCAAAGTGAATTTGCCTTCTTTGACTGAAAAAGACATTGAAGATTTGAAATTCGGTATCAAAATGGGCTTCGATGTCGTGGCGGCTTCTTTCATTCGTACAGCTGATGACGTTGTGAAAATTAGACGTGTTCTCGAAGAAAATGGCGGCGAAGGCATCCAAATCATCTCGAAAATCGAAAATCAAGAAGGTGTGGACAACATCGATCCAATCCTTAGTGTCAGTGATGGTATTATGGTGGCTCGTGGCGATATGGGTGTGGAAATTCCACCGGAAGAAGTGCCTTTGATCCAAAAAATGATGATCAAAAAAGCAAACGAACAAAATAAATTCGTCATCACTGCTACGCAAATGCTCGAAAGTATGCAACAAAGTCCACGTCCAACGAGAGCAGAGGCCAATGACGTTGCCAATGCCATTTTCGATGGTAGTGATGCGACAATGCTTTCTGGTGAAACTGCTGCTGGTAAGTATCCTGTAGAGGCGGTTTCTACTATGGCACGTATTGCTGAAAAAGCCGAAGGTAGCATCGATTATGCGAAAAAATTGACTGCTCACCAAAATAAAACAAGAACGAGCATCACAAGTGCAATCAGCTACGCAGCTTGTACGACTGCAGCGGAAATGAACGCCTCTCTCATTGTAACAATTACTGCTAGTGGCTATACTGCAAGAAGTATTTCTAAATATCATCCTGTTTGTCCAATCGTTGCGGCGACTATGACGGAACGTTCTTGGAGACAGTTAAACCTCGTTTGGGGCTGTAGTCCTATGATGCTAAAATCAAAAGTTATCAAAGGCGAAACGTTTAACATGGGTATGAAAGTCGCTGAAGATAGCGGTTTGGTCACAAGTGGCGACGTGGTTGTTATGGCAATCGGTATGCCTCTTGGAATTAGTGGTGCGACAAATACATTGCGTGTCGATATGGTCGGCGATGTGCTTTACAAAGGAAAAGGCATCGGTACACAAGTGGCAAGCGGTTGTGCAAAAGTCATTCGTACAGCGGATGATTTGAAAAAAGAATTCAAACCGGGCGAAATTTTAGTGGCGACAAAAACGGACAATGAATTTATGGAAGTGATGAAAAAAGCCTCTGCAATTATTGTGGAAGCCAATACAGACGGCACAGAAACACACGCTGAAGTTGTGGCTTGTGCGTTGAATATTCCTGTCATTGTGTGTGATCAAAAAGTCATCGATACCATTCCTGATAATTTGATGATTACAGTCGATGCCAATACTGGTTTTGTGCGTTCAGGTATTGGGGCTCAAGAAAAAGAAACTTTGAGTGCGGCAAATAGCGATGCAAAAATTAAAAAATAAAAATTGTTATGGATATAGGTGTAGTGATTTTTGTTTTTTATAAATATTTCGATATTCTTGGTGCGAAAAAATATGAAAAAAACGTCTCCTTATTTACGAAAAAGGGGAGGATGGTCTACGAAAAGAAAACTATTGCAAAATCCCATAAGTGATTCACTAATATTGGGATACCCAACTAAATATTGCCCAAAATATCGTTTTGTCGAGAGTGGGCGGCCATAGGGTCAGATTTTCCTACAAAAGCTTGAAATATCAATGTGTAGGGGCGTACCTTTGGTCGCCCACTTATATATTTTCTGCTTTATTTTTAGGAAATATTTAATCGGGGGAATGATTATATGACGAAGCAACCATTTGCCATAAGAAATGGTTTGCCACAAGATGAAAAATAAAGAAAAGGTTTTATTTTTCTTATGAAATATGTAAAACAAGTGAAAGAATAAAAAAAGGCGATATGCAAAAAAATCGAGTGAAATTTTAAGTGAATGTTGGATTTATATACAAAAAAAAATCTGGCTTGGTTCTGATTGTGTATATTTTTTATATTTTTATCTATTTTTTTGTGGAAAAATTTGTTGGATTTATGATTCTATCGATAGTGGAGTTGTACTATTTGTGTTTGTAATTATAAATTTTTCTTGCTTTTTATTAAAAAAGATAATATAATATTACAAAGTACATTTTAATAAAGCGTGGGAAAGAATTTCCATTGATTTTGCTCGTTCTATTTGCTACAATGAAAAGGAAGTACATAAAAGAAATTGTGTTGTGGTGATGGAAAGCAATGATTGAAATGGACTTTGGACGAAGCTAGTAACTAAAACTATTACCTAATCTAAGGAGGAATTTCCGAAATGAAGAGAAAGTTAATTGCAAAAAGAGTGAGTGCAGCGGCACTTGCAACAGTAGTGGCAACATCCCCTATGACTGCATTTGCATCAGACATTGCAGGTCACTGGGCAGAAGGTGTCATGACATCTTGGCAACAACAAGGT
>JAWXUZ010000100.1:0-8987 GCA_044425835.1 Bacillota bacterium
TTTTTGAATTCGACTGTGTATTTTTTTGCCATTAGTCATACCACTCCTTCTCCGTCTCTTTTTTCTATTATAACACATAGTTCGATTTTTTTCTGTACAATTTATTATAGCCTATCCAATCCATATACATGCTTCGGTTGGTAAAAATAAGAAGAAATAGATAGCGGAAGATTTCTACAACAGGAACTCCTTTGTGCTTATATGCGTTCGAACTTCTTAGAGCTGTTGATATACGAAATCTAGCAAAAAATTTTTTAATGGACTTTGAAATATGGTTGTCATTTTGGTTGTTTTGTGTTATACTTTTATTCATAGCATGAACCTCCGATTTAATTGTTTTTGTCAATTCAATTATACCATATTTAGAGGTTTCATGCTTATTTTTATGTCAATATTTATTGAATTTTCAAGGTGCGTAGGTACTTTTTAAAGTGCGAAGTTTGAGTTTTTTTAGTTTAAACGACTATATAATCAATACGAGGTGAACGCATGAAAATAGAAAAAAAGTACTTTTGGGTTTTGATGTTTGTATTTTCTGTCGTATTGGTGATTATGTCTTATACAACATATTATTTGGTCAACCGTACTTTGTTGGGCAAATACAAAGAACTCTATGAAAATCAAACACAACATTTATTGTCTTTGTGTGAGGCAGAGCTTGACCAGCTCACATCGGCCCTTCATTATATGGATTTGGCTCATAATTTCAATTCAATTGAGAAAGAACTCTCCGAATATGAATACATTCAAATGATAAGGGAAATGGACAATGTAATGGCAACACTCAGTGCGTTTGATGTGATTCGCAATATTCAAAATTTAGTACGTGAAGATGCGTATGGACGCACATATTGGTATGGTGGTGGAAACAATTATTCTGAAAATGATACAATCAAATCTCGAATCGCAGAAATAGATGCAATGGAAACCGATTTGCAATACTTAAGCATCGATAATTCTGCGTTTTATCTTTCTCGTCAAAATCAGGTGGTGCAATTTGGCAAAAAATCGTATACGAATTTAGGATTGCCCAATGGGTATTTATTTTTTGAGTTGAATCCGTATTATTTCCAGACGATTTTTGAGTCGTTTGATGTCATAGACCACTCAGAAATTTATTTGCTAGATGAAAATAATTATATCTTATTTACAAATTCTAAGGAAGCAGTTGGCACGATACTCGACGCTGAAATACTACAATCCATTGCCCAAGAAGAAATCAATCAAGAAGAATCGATATCGAAATTCGGTTGGAAAATACTGGTAAAAGCGTCCAGAAATCAAATCATTAGTGATACGAATGACATCTTAAATGTGACGCTTTGCATTGCAATGTTTAGTATTGTCCTTGAATTATTTGCAATATCGCTCATCATAAGAAAGATTTTTTATCCTATAAAATTAATCAGCAAAGGGCTAGAAGATCTTTCCAAAGGAGATTTCAGTAGGAAAATATATGTGGATAGCCACGATGAGATTTCAGAGGCTTGTATGAATTTCAATATGCTATCCGATAAGCTTGATACTACATTTCAAACAGAATTGGAGTATCAAGTCAAATTGCGAGATTTGGAATACAAAGCGTTGCAAATGCAAATCAATCCGCATTTTCTGTATAATTCACTCAATTCTTTGAAGTGGATGGCAAACGTACAAAAATCAGAAAGCATCAAAAATATGGTTGACTCTCTTTGGACATTGTTAAAAATTGCAAGCCATAGTGATGGACATATTGTCCCCCTTTCAAGAGAATTGGAATTGATTGATGCATTTGCCTATATTCAAAATGTGCGGTATAAGCATAAATTTGAATTGATCAAAAGCATAGGTCATGGCAATTTGGAGTTCATGGTGCCACAATTCATACTGCAACCATTTGTAGAAAATTCTATTTTTCATGGGATTGCACCGAAGCAAGGTTGCGGAAAAGTTTTCATCAATTCGTATCTTGCGACAGATGATTTGTGTGGAGATGGAAAACCGCAATTAATTCTTGAAGTCTTCGATGATGGAATCGGTATGACAAAAGAACATATGGAGCGGATTTTGGCAGGTGAAAAATACGATGCAGATAGTGGTGTTATGAACAATTTGGCGATTCATAACGTAAGGGATCGTTTGTCATTGTTGTATGGGCGGACAGATTTATTACATGTGCGTAGCGAAGCAGATCAATATACTTTAGTGGAAATTCGCATTCCACAATTCAAAGAACACAATTCGAGCCTCAATACAGTATTGGGGGCGAACGAATCAAAATAAGAATTGAATTCATTAGAACATAAAAGGAGGTTCTCATATGCCACAAAATTTAAAGAAACCAAATGTAATCTTAATTATGCCAGATGACCAAGGATACGGTGACATTGCAGCACATGGCAATCCGTGGTTAGAAACACCTGTACTCGATGAACTATGCAAAAACTCAATTTCCCTAGAAAGTTTTCATACAGATCCACTCTGTGCCCCAACAAGAGGTGGCTTGATGTCAGGGAGATGTTCTTTTGGAGCAGGCGTATATTCCACGCTCACTGGTCGATATTATATGAAACCCGAGTTAGATACGATGGGTGATTGTTTCCAACGTGGTGGTTACAAAACAGGTATGTTTGGAAAATGGCACTTAGGCGATTGTTATCCATACCGCCCACACGAAAGGGGTTTTGACGTTGCGTATTCTTTTGGTGGTGGTGTCATTGGAGAAATTCCGGATTATTGGAATAATGATTACTATGACGATATGTATGCAGTCAATGGTGTGCCAAAACAATTTTCTGGATATTGCACAGACAATTGGTTCCAATCGGCAAAAGAATTTATGAAAGAGCAAATCGACAGCGATACGCCGTTTTTTTGCTACCTTCCAACGAATGCACCACATGGACCATTTAATGTAGATAAAAAATATTATGAAAAATACTTAGAAAAAGGTGTGCCAGACGAGAGAGCGAGATTTTTTGGAATGATTGAAAATATCGACCAAAATATAGGCGATTTATTTCAATTTTTGAAAAATGAAGGCATTTACGATAACACAGTCATTACTTTTTTTGGGGATAATGGTACAGCAACAGGTTGTGATTGTGATGAAGATGGTTGGCTTACATCAGGGTATAATGCGGATATGCGAGGGAAAAAAGGCTATGTGTTTGAGGGTTCTCATAGAAATGCTTGTTTCATTACCTCACCTCGTGGCATTTTAGGAGAAAACAGAAAAGTGACGGGACTCACCATGCAATATGATTTGCTTGCTACATATATCGACCTTTGTGACTTGCCAAAAGGAGAACAGTACAAAGATTTAGATGGTGTGAGTATGTATGAGGCACTGCATAGAGGGGATACCCACCTCAACAAAGGTAGAAAAGTCATTGTCCATAATATGCAAAGAGACATTCCGCAAAAATACAAAGATTACACAGTATTAATGGATGATTTCCGTCTGATTCGTCCGCTGACACTTGAGAGCAATCCTATGGCACAAGGGAATTTTTCTGCCCCTGTAAAGCTGAATCCTCTTTGCTACGATTTGTCAAATGACTTCAAACAAGAACACGATATCTATGCGGAAAATATAGAACTTGCTAGAAAGTTAGTGCTTTTTTATGAAGATTGGTACGACAGTAGAGTCGATTATGCCATGAAATATAGCCCGATTTATCTCTGTCCTGAAGAAGAGGTGGCAATCACTTGTCATGCGTGGCACGATTGTTATGAGATGTGTTTTTCTCAAGACCATATCAGAAAAGGAATAGAGGGCAATGGCTTTTTTCCGCTGAAGGTACAAGAAGCAGGCGACTACATCGTCGAATTGAGACGCTACCCAAGGGAGTTGAATTTGCCTTTGAGTGGCTCATGCGAATTTGAAGCAAAAACAGATCAAATTTTCAAAGACAAAGCAGCTGGAAAAGTATATGAAATCGAAAAAGCACAACTTACTTTTTTAGATACAAAACTAGAGCTTGACGTCAATCCATCAGATGAAAAAGTGCTTTTTACAGCTCATTTTCCAATAGGTGAATACAACTTTAGAAGTAAATTCATTCTAAAAGATTTTCAAAGTATAGGTGCGTATTACGTATATTTCATACCGAAAGCGAAGTTCAAACAGTAAGCACTTAAAGATATTGCTCCCCCATAGAGTACTTATTTTTGGCAATATTTAATTGGGGGAGCAATAGTATAGGCGATTTTTTTTTGAATGTGCTTGTCAGGAAGATTTTTATTATTATTTGTGGTAGTAATTAGTGACTACTGATTAAGTGAAAGATTCTAAAATCAAGAGATAAAACCTTGAGACTCCGTCTCAAACTCTGCAAAAATACCTTTGAAAAAAATTTAAGCTAGGCTTTAAAAGTAAAACTTTCTTTTTCGCTCACTGTAGTAACTACAAAAAAATTTTACCCGCAAAGATTTTTAGTGATTTATGAGAAAAAGCTTGCAGACAGACTGAATAAAAACGTTTGTAAATATTGATATAACAACATTTTTATGTTAATCAGCAGCCACTAACTAGATGTTACAAATAATAGCTTGCTTTCAATCTCATTTTTGGTTTTGGAATATCTCGATTTGAAATGCTCTTACAATTTTGTACCAAATAAATATCAACACAAAAAAAACGAACTTTCTTATATATTAGAAAGTTCGTTTCGATTTGCTATTTTTAGTAAGGAGAGATGAATTATTGACCCAATTTAAATTCAGAAATCAAAGAATTCATTGTTGCTGATTGAGAAGACAATTCTTCACTTGCAGCAGCACTTTCTTCACTTGTTGCTGAATTTGTTTGAACAACAGCTGAAATTTCGCCTACGCTATTTGAAATTTCATCGATACTTGTCAATTGTTCTCTTGTTGCTCTGGCAATTTCTCCTACGAAAGAGAGTACTTGTTCTGTATTTTTTGCAACTTCCTCGAAAGTTTCGTTCGTGCTATTTGCAAGAGTTGTTCCTCTTTCGACAGCTTGTAAAGAAGTTCCTATCAAAGCAGTTGTGCTTTGTGCAGCTTCTGCTGATTTTTGAGCAAGATTTCTAACTTCATCAGCAACCACGGCAAATCCACGACCTGCTTGGCCTGCACGAGCCGCTTCGACTGCAGCGTTCAGCGCAAGGATATTTGTTTGGAACGCAATGTCATCAATTGTTTTGATGATTTTTTCAATATGGGCTGAAGATTCTTGAATTTCGCCGATCGCAGTCATCAATTGTTCCATTTCATATGTACTCTTTTCAACGACTTGCACTGCCACTTGGCCCAAGCTATCAGCTTCGTTTGCATTATCAGCAGTTTCTTTTACTTTTTCAGTAACATCTTTTACAATGTCATATAAAATATCAACGCTTGAGGTTTGCTCTATCGTTCCACGAGCCAATGCTTGTGCTGCAGAGGACATATGATCTGCACCGATGTTGACTTGTGAAGAAGCAGAGGACATCTCGCTCATCGTATCACGAATGGCTACAATCAATTCGCCAATGGATTGCTCAATGGCTTTGAAATCACCGATATATTTCATTTGAGGATAGATGGAAAAGTCTTTGTTTGACAAAGAACCAACACAATCTTCGATATCTAGTATGATATCTTTTATATTATCTACCGAGTTTTGAATTTCTATCGATAATAGAGACAATTCTTCTGTTTTTGAATCATAGTAAAATGAAGCAGACAAATCACCTTCAGATAAAGCAAGGCTTCCTTCACGAAGGAATGTAATCGGAGCAACGATTTGTTTTCTGATATAATTTAATGTTTTTAAAATTGTGATGATCACAAATATGGAGACGATTCCACACATCAAATACGCTCTTAGAATGACACCTTCTAAGTCGCTTTCTGCATCGGTAATTGAAACTTCAATGTTATCAATTGCAGTGTATATGAGAGTCGCAAGTTGCGCTAAATTTGGAGCTGCTTTTTCGTTATAAATCGCAGTTTTCAAACTTCTTTCATACGTAGCAATGTCTGTAACCATTTCATCAGTCAATTCGCCAGTAGAATTTAAATTTGCCATCGCAGCAATATCGTCAGCTGACATCGTGCTTGTAAAATCAAAACTTGTAATTTCAGAACCAGCCATATGTAATGCTTGGTGATACGTGTTTGCAGTTGATGAAAAGTTGATTAACGTATCAGATTTGCCTGAAGGGTCACTCAAAATCAATTTCCCAAAATCGCAGGCTGTGTAATCAAGTGTACCATTGAATTCTGAACCATTATTGATATGCTCAAGCAACTGGATTGTCCAGTTGTAATGTGCCATACCCGCTGCATAAACCGTATCAATTTCAGTGTTATATCTTGACACATCGTCTTTTGTTACATTAATGCTTGTGATATTTGCGACCAATACAACAATCAGAGCAAATACAGAAAAGAAAACAGGTGCAAATTGTAAAAGTATCGCTTTATTAATTGATAATTTTCCTCTCATACCACTTGAACTTGATTTCTTACTTTGTTTTTTTTCTGTTTGCTTAGTTGCATTCACATCGTCCATTTGATTGTCCATCTAAAGTCCCTCCCGATTATTTGAATTTTCATCATCGCTTACTATATTTATTATAATATAAATGTAATGTTTTGTCAAATGGTAATTATAAATTTTAATTTTTTTTTAAGAGGCATCATTTGTATGAAAAATCCAATGAATTTTTGTAATGGATATATTTGTTTTTATTTATGTATCTTATAAAATTATTCTCTATTACCTCCTATTATATGCAGTTGTATTTTGTGGCTATAACGAAAACACCATCGCCTCAATTACTCCTAGATAAATTCTTAAAAAAAATTAAGATATAGCTATTGTACTTTTGTTTGTTTTATGGTACAATATGACAAAAATAAAATTAGCATATATACAATATGTCTTTTAGTAAAAATTGAAAAGAAAGGTACACTTATTATGAAACGATTTAAAAAAAATATCTACAAAGCATTCTCTGTAGTCCTTGTAGTCCCCTTATTTGCAGGGTGTGGCACGTCTTCTACGACTCCAACTTCAACCTCAAATGTCAGTGAAAACAGTGAAAATAGTGTAAGCAGTGCAGAGGAAGAAATTACAATTACATACTGGGACGCTTTTTGCGGAAATATGGAACCAGATAGCTATTGTGAACTCCTACTTGAAGCGGTATGGCCCATTGATATTCAAGTGGTTCCTCTTGATAATCTGGACTCCGAGGGCATCAAAGAGTTGCTCACTGAAGAAAATATGCCTGATGTAATGTGGTATAATGGAACCACGCAATATATGGAAGAATTGGGACTTACTCGTACCATTCCACGGGAAATGGTCGAAGAATATGCACCGTCTTTTATTGAACTTTACGATACCTACCCAACGATTTATACGAGCATTATGGATTTAGATAATAAAGATGAATTTTTGGCTCTAAATGGTGCGGTGGAACAATCGGCGGCGATTGCTGGCTCTTTGTACGCAGATTTTTACCGTTACGATTGGATTGAAACATTGGGCATCGAACTTGATATGGGTGTTACGCAAATTTCTGATAATTTCTATGTTGCAGATACAGGCCCAACGCTAGAAAAATTTGAAGAAATCATGCACGCATTTACGTATGGCGATCCCGATGGCAATGGAATTGACGATACGTATGGGGCTTCTTTTGAATATGTGAGTCGTTTCGATTTGCTCTATTCGGGCTTTGATTTGATTAGTGGTGTCAATGAAGAAAATGGCAGAGCAGAAATGTATTATGCCACTGAAAATTTCAAAGAATTTACTAAGTGGTTCAAAGATTTGTTCGACAAAGGCTATATCGATCCAGCGTTTTTCTATCAAGATCGGACGGCACGTTGGGAAACGGTCAATCAAGAAAAAGCGGGATACTTCTTGGAATCTTCCATTGCAATCAATTCTTGGGCGGCAGGACGACCACCACTTTCAGTGATTGAACAAAACCCTTCGGCAAAATTTTTAATTACGCCGGGGCTTAGTGATGCAGATGGACATGGCACTATCATTAAAAATGCAATGCCTACGTATGGGCAACTTTGTTACATCAATAAAGATGTAGACGATGAAAAACTGGCTATGATTTTACAATTGCTTGAGTATGCAAATTTCGGCGATGATAAAATTTCTCTTTGGTTTGGAGAGGAAAATGTCGACTGGAAATACGATGAAAATGGCAAAGTAGTCGATATCAATGCGATTGCTGCTGCTGTCAAAGGCTCTCGTGTGTTTGTGCAAAATGTCATGGTAGATGAGTTGTTTGAAGCCATCAGTGTCCAAGAATTATTTGAAGAAGGTGCAGATTTCTGGTTGTATGATTGTATCTGGAAAGAAAATGATCGTGAGCGATACCAATATAAGTTGGATTTGCAACAAGAAACGAATTACTCTGATCTTCATTTTCAATACAATTCACCTTCGGTCAATGTATTTTTGCAATACTTTGAAGATTGGATTTACAACGATTTGTACATCGAGGGCAGTTGGCACGATTACCAAGAAGACTTGGAAGAGGCAGGGTATCGCATAATGATGGACGAACTCGATAAAGTTTCCCCAACAGAACAAATGATTATTGATTTTACAATAGATTAAAATCTTTTTCTATATTTATAATGGCGAAAAGGAGGTGGATAAAAACCCATCTCCTTTTTTGTGGTTGTCAATTTTATTTTAGGATAAATTGAAAAATCAAATTCATAATATTACTCCCCTAATTAAATGTTTCCCTAAAACAAGGTAGCAAAAATGCAAGCGGGCGACCACAGGTCGCCCCTACGGGCGTTGCATAAATTTATTTCTCATTTAAATCATAAAATATTTTACTATTTTACGGCTTTTTATCTCTTAATTTTAGAAGCTTTCACTTAATCAACAGTCATTATTGAGATACCAACTAAATATTGCCATTTTTTTAAAAAAAGAAAAAACTTTAAGTTCGCCCATTTACCTGAAGTTTGCAGTATCTCTTGGGTGGCGACCTTTGGTCGCCTGCTCCCCC
>JAWXUZ010000101.1:0-8941 GCA_044425835.1 Bacillota bacterium
CTGGGGTGTAGTTTGTTCGTGACATAGTTTACCATCCTTTCATATTTGAAGTCTTTTTAGTATAACATATTCACGATAAAATTGGTAGGGGTTGGTTGGGTTTTATGGTTCCATTATACACCTTTTTCAATAATATCTCAACAAAATATTAACAAAATTATGAATAGTTTTTCGCCCCCCCGAAAAAATTGGTGTTTTTCTACAAACGACAATGACTCGCACTCTATTGCATCGTTTTTTCAAGCTGTCAATCGTTTTTTTATAAAAAGTCATGAACCAAACAATTCATGACTTTTTACTTTCCGCTATATTTTTTCAGATGTCAGTTTCTGCTTTTACTTCTATTTCTTTTTCAGTTTCTTCTTCGGTTTCGATATCCAAATCCAACAACACTATATCAATTGACATCGCCTCAAAAAAGTCAATTTCATTAATGTAGTCTGCGTGGTAATTTTCTGACTGAATTTCTAATGAATATACACCGATTGGCACTTCTAAAAATTCATAAATACCATCTGCACTACTCATTGTTTCAAATACACTTTCTTGATTTTTAGTCAATTTCACCACCACATTTGGAAGGTGTTCACCAATGGAATTTGTAATTTGCCCTTGCAATGCGAATGTCAAAATTTCATCAGAATCCTCATTAGCGTTTTCATTAGAATCTTTTTCAAAATCTAAATCATCTATATCTTCAAACGAAGCCTCCATAGACAAAAGACTATTTGTATTCGCCCATAAAGTTGATGGAATTGCACTCGATTGATTTCCACTTGTGATATTTCTTAGTATAGGAATGGTATTGTCACCAAACGACCAAATTGTTGTATCTGCTCCATCAAATAATTCGCCCGCAACACCAAAATTTTTAGTCAATTGACCATCGTCTATAGCAAATGCACTTGAAGCAGAACTCGAATTACTCAAGTAGTAACATTCAGATTTCATTTTTGTATCACGACCGTACACAACGTCATCAGTAGCCACCAATACCTCACTAGTCACATAGGTTATGGATTGTGTCATTGTAACGCAATAGTATAAGTCACCACCGCATCCACTAATTCCAGAACCATATTGTCCTTCTGTTGCACTTACTGAAGCTGTTGTATAGCAATATTTTATTGATGGATTCGTATCAGAACTATATCTTTCAACAAATCCGAAAAGTCCACCGACAAAATTTGTTCCTGTCACACTGCCTGTTGTATAGCAATTGCTGATTTGTTTGTTTCTACCGACCGTGCCAATCAATCCGCCAATAATAGTCCCTGTTGCTTCTACTGTTGTGGTAGTATAACAACTATTTACATTGACAAATTCTCTTGCAGTTGAACCATACAAATGACCAATCAATCCACCAACGCTGCCCACTCCTGTGACAGAACCATTTTCTACAAAACAATTCTCAACTTGAGAACCATCGTCCATAAGACCAATGAGTCCACCAACATTTGTTTTTCCTTCAATATCGCAATCAATCAATCCAAGTTTTTTGATTATTGCTCCCTCAGTGTAGCCAAAGAAACCAATATTATTTGTATTTGATGATGCTATTTTTACATTTTCAACCACCTTATTGTTTCCGTCGAATGTACCCTTAAAAGGATACGTTTCTGATCCGATTGGTGTGAAAGTTTTAGATGTCATATCAATATCATTTTTCAAAGTATATACCATATCTTGACTTTCGTATTCACCAGTTAAGATATCTTCTGACAATTGCATTAGTTGATCTGCTGTTGCAATATCGACTTCACTGCTCCAAATTGCTTTATAATATTTATCGCCCGTACTCCCTTTTGGAATGATGTTCGTTACTTGTTTTCCATCTGCATCTACCCAATTTAAAAATGTATATCCTAATTTTACTGGTTCAGACAATACAATTTCTTCTGATTCAGCCGAATATTCTGTCGGTTGATCACTTTGTACAGTCACATTGACCATATTGTAATCGTATGTAATTTCATACATTACAGGCTTCCATACTGCATACAAATTCACCTTTGAATCCACTAAATCCGTAGGAAGGAATTTCACTGTTGCACCACTTTCATATTCTGCTATCGTTGCAGTACTTTCGGTTGCCCAACCTTGGAATGTATGAGAAACTCGATTCGCAGTAAAACTTGGAGTCGGCAAAGTAAGTGATGTATCTACTTTTTGACTTGCCATAGTTTGTGTTTCATAGTTTCCATCGTAATTGCTATGCAAGACCAAATCATACGTTTTATAAGCAAGTTCAAGTGTGTATAATGCATTGCCACTTGGCATTGTGCTAGGTGGTGACACTAAAAAATTCCATGTATAGTACTCGCTTTCTATTTCTGGTTCTACGATGCTTGCTCCATATTTTAGCTTGCCTTCTGTAAGCATTTCTGTAAATGCTACATTTTTAATTTCTATTTCACCATTTGAAATTGCCACTGCAAGCGTTGATTGTGTCGAATCAGAAGAATTGATTGCAGAAGAACCACTTGCAAACGTCCTCATAAAATTAATATCGTAGACATTACGATCGTACTTATACTGAACGATTGTACTTCCGCTTGCATCGACAGTCACAGTCTGAGTTGCTGGACTTGTAAATCCTTCATACGTTTTGACTGTTGGTGTCACATCTGTATCTGATGTTGCTGTAAAAGATTCAATTTCGTAGGTTGTATATTCATTATCATTTGCATTTTCTTGAAGATGTTCTACTTTATAGTTGACCTCTCCTTGATTCCATTTTGCATATACTGTAATATCGCTTGTTGGCATGACATTTGTGAAAGGAATCGTACACGCAGAATCCGTATACCAACCTGCAAAACCATAGCCACTCCGCCCTACTGCATCGCCATCTAATACAATCAAATTTGCACCATGTTTATATGTAGGTGTCTCATTTGTTCCCGAAACGAAACTTGCATCACTTCCATTTTTATTATACGTAAGCGTAAATTCATCTCTAGTATAATATACTTGAAGCACCAAACTGCCATCTTGCGTAATTATATTACTTGGCAAACTATCTTTCAATGTAAAATGTTCATATGCAAGATCTGTTGCAGTGACAGTACTACCGATTCTACCTGTGCCATTGATGGTATCTTTGAGTACAATTGTATAGTCCGTATCATTTGCATTTTCTTGATAATAGTCAATGCGGTACGGTGTGGAGGCAGAATCTTCCCATCTCGCAGTATACCACAAATCGTATGCTGGCATAGTTTCTGCAACGCCTCCTTCTCCCCAATCGATAAATTCATATCCTTTTGCACTCAAAACTGCTGGTACAGTAATATTTTGACCGTATTTATATTTCATGACAATATCATCATTGTATTCAGATACAAAAGTCACTATATACGTGTTGACTGGGTAGTAATATGTCAGTTCACTAGAACCATCAGATTTTATAACCAAAGTACGACTTTCTGGACTTTGATAGCCCTCCCAATTTTTCACAGATGGTGCAATTTCAGAATCTGTTGTCCCTTCTAAATGATCTGTTTCTGCAAGTATGTATCCTCCGTTGACTTCTTGTTTTTGATGATAAATAGTATATTTCGTGTCATCTCGTGGAATCCACTTTGCAAACACTTCCTTATTTTCTTTTGGCATAGTTTCTGGCACAGTATATGGTATTGTCAAATCTGTATCATCGTACCAACCACCAAAATCGTATCCTTCTCTTGTTGGATCTTCAGGACTTTCTATTTCTGCTTCGTATTCGTCAAAAATCATAGGGACATAACTTCCGCCATTGGAATCGAAAGAAATGAAAAAGCCATTTTCCATATTTGTCCAATAAAGTGGAATGGTGCGTTGTATTGGTACAGAAGTAAATACGAGAGGTTGTCCAATCCATGTAATTTTCATTTCTGCTTCATACTCTGTGTTTGCAAGCACATCTGCTGGTACTGTGATGCTTACTTTATTTGTGGTAGGATCGTATGAAAACATATCGAGTGTCATTTCAATTATAAAATCCGTTTCATCACTAAATGTTTCTGTTTGTAAATTGCCATCGTCATCCAATCCTTCTTTCAAATCCAAGTATTGCATTTCAAATGTAGTATCAGGCAATGTTGTTGAAATGATGGATCCTCGCAATGTGACCTCTGGTGCATCTTCACTTTCGTATGAAAAATCTTGCACTGCTTTTTGTGTCCCTGCTGTCCACAGAGGCCATTCATTTTCATAAATTGTCGGATAAGTTCCATATTGTCCATTTAGCACTTCCGCAATAAAACCAATATCTAAGTAGATGCCAAATTCAAATAACATTGCCCCTGTGAAGTATGTATTCGGAGATAAATTTTCTATCTTTTCATATTTGTAATAGAAATATCCATAGAATTTGATGTATGCACCCGTCTCAATATCAAATCCGACACCTGCAATTTTCGTAGAAACCAAACCAATCATAATGTCAACTTTGATGCCCACTTTCAAATGCATTCTACCCATAACATAAAACTCAAAACTAAATTTTTCATCTGACAGATTGATCGTTTCATTCGTCATGTTCATTTTAAACACTTCAACTGTATAGATGTATCGTTTCGCATTTTCGTATGTAAGTTCAGCCCCCAAAGATAGGCTTGCTTCAAGTGCTACCACAAAATAAACATCGATTGTAATGGCGATAATCATCAACACACTAAATTGAGTAGAAACTATTTTTTGTTCATACAAATCCAATAAAGCAGTTTCAGCATTTAACATTTCTTCATATTTTGTATTCAAACCGTCCATACCGATGCCTTCTAGGGATTTGTCATCTTCTTCCAATAATTTTTTGATTTCTTCGCCAATGGACACAATCTGTCCAAGAAGAGAATCGTCGTCATCGCTATCTTCTGTCACAATTTTTACAGCTTCGTTTTCATTTTCGTTTTCTTTGTCACTTGAATTTTCAAACGTTCTTACAGTTGCATCAATAGAAATTCCCGTAAAATTATAAAAATCAGTCGTTACAATCACATTATATTCTTCAATGATTGGAATGATAAATTTCCATGTGATATCGGCACTTGCGTTGACTCCGATATCCACTTTTACTTCTTGTTCAAAAAATGAATCGATTTCAATTTCTATCTTGTTGTCACCAGAGGTTACAGTAATTTTAATGCCCAATTCCAATGTGACACGAATGCCATTATTGACATCAAAATGTTTCAAATCCGTATTGATTTTCACATCTTTTTTTGTCACTTCAACTTTCGTATCTGCGATTGCACGCCCCTCATAAGAAAGTGTTGCGATATTGTTAGCGGAGGCTTCACTCATAGAATATGCAGTCAAATTCATAGTTTCATTTAGTTCTTTGAATGTATTCGTTTCTAATGCAACGCTCGCCAAATACGCTGCTGCTTCTTCTATAAAACCGCTATTTACTGCTTGCAATTCTATGGCTTGTTCAATGGCAGCAATGTCTACACCTGCAAGGAGTTCATCTCCTTTTATGGTTTCTGTTTTATTTACTTCCATCATGATTGCGACTTGCAATTCTTCTAATGTAACTGCATCGTATCCAATTACGTATGTTCCATCAGAAAAAATCACATTCGTAATTTCACCATAAGAAATTGCATTGGCATCAGATAAATTCCCAGAATAAAATGCGAGGAAATCGCCCACATCTATTTTCGTTTGTTCATCAAATAAAAATCCCAATTCGTAATACTCATTTGCAGTAAAATCCATATTATTTTCTAAAACAGTAATTGAGAAGTTGCTATTATCCTCATCGATATCAAACGTATCTTTTATCGGAAACACATCTGGCATAAATAATACTTCTTTCGTTTCTGCACCTTTATATGTATAATTTCCATTGCCATTTTCAGCAGTGATAGTGACAAAAGCTGTACTTTCTTCGGAATCAAATTCCTCCAAATCAGGAACAGATGCCCCTTCATAAATGCAAACTGTATCTCCTACAGACAAAGGTGCATTCGAATACGTAAAACTACCTACAGTTTCTGCACCTTGCTCTGTCTGACTTCCATCTGCACCTACTGTAATCACCGGAATATGAATTGTGTCTATGCGTTCCCCATTGACAATCAGTTCGCTGATTTGTGCAAGAGGAATATTTGTAATGTCCGAACGCAAACTCGCATTGACTATTTCATCTTTTCTAATTGTAAAATCGTAAATGATCACACTATCTTCTTCATTCGTAAATGATACTTTTTCATCTTCAATTGTAATTTTATATGTATTTCCTTCTTCAAAACCTGTGACAAGATTGCCATTTACATCTGTATGTTGTCCAGAAACTATGAAGTTTTTTCCATCGCCTTTGTCTGCAATCACAAATGAGTTTTCATCACTTTGTATACTTGCATTTTTAAATGTCACCACTTTTTTCAGTTCTTCAATACTCATAGATACACTCGTTTTTAGTTCAATCGTAAAATCTTTTGTGGCATCTAAATAAGTAACGAAAATTGGTGTATCTATTTCCTGTAAATCTAACGCTTCATCATATTTTGCATACAGCGTCAAATCACTGGATATCACATCATTTTCTGACACAAAAGTTTCAAAATTTACATCGTAATACCAACCCATAAAAATAAATTCATTTTTATGAGGGCTAGGTAAGTCATTGAGCAAACTGCCTGCTGACATAGCGATATCTGCAATCGCACTTCCGCCATTTGTTTCAAAGCGAATTGTATAAGCACTGACCAAAGATCCACCTGTACTTGAGCCACCTGTACTTGAGCCACCTGTACTTGAAGATGTATTTCTATTGATTGTAGTGGTTACAGTTGTTTGAAGGGGATTCGTTTCACTATTTTGCTGTGAATCCAAACGCCATTGCACTACAATTTCATTTGTTCTGGCAAAAAAAGCTGCTGCCTCTGCACGAGTTGCTTGTTGCTTTGGATTGAAATTCCCATCGGGTGTACCAAAAAGCAATCCAGATTGCCATAGTTTCAAAACAGATTCTTTGGCATATTCTGAAATTGTATCGTAATCAGCAGGAAAATCATCTCTTATTTTTTCTGGGAATGCGATATCATACAATTCAAAAAAACGAACAGTTAGTGTTGCCATTTGTTCACGAGTAATTTGTAAATTCGGACTAAATTTCCCATCGCCAGTTCCTGATGTGATGCCATATTGATTTGCCCACAAGATAGAGGGTGCTGACCAGTGACCTTGTTCTACATCAAAAAAACCACTGTCACCGCCATAAAGCGATCCATCAATTCCTGCCATGCGGGATAAGACTGTAACATACATTGCCCTTGTCATGCTACCATAAGGGTCGAATTTCGTTTCATTAATTCCAGCAAATAGACCATAATTCACCGCATACTGCACATTTTCATAAAACCAATCATTTTCGTTTACATCTAAAAAATTGAGTGGTGCAGTATTTTCAGCGATGACATTTTCTGCATCTACTACATCATCTGTGATGATAATTTCGGGAGTGACCGCTATTCCTGTATCACTCAAATTTACATCATTTGATGTAATCGCTTCAGCAAAAGCTTGTGTAGGAATCGTTGCAAACATCAAAATCACCGATAATATTGTACTGATTACACGTTGTTTCATACTGCTTTTTTTCATCATACAAAACCTCCAATCCATACTGTAACTGCCATCATTAAAAATTACAACAAATATCTAAACATTACATATCTATACTAATAATATACATACACAATAATTATATACTATTAATATAGGATTATATATCGATAGTATAACACTATTCATTTCTTTTTGTCAATTAAAATGAGAATATCGATTATTTTAGCATAATTTATAGCAAAATACACAAAAAAATTGGATTTTCAAAAAATTCAGTTGTTACTATTGATCTCCTAATTAAATATTGCTTCCCCAATGAAATATTGCCAAAAATGATTTCTCCACGAGGAGCATGCGACCCGAAGGTCGCCACCCATGAGATACTGAAAATTCAATGCATACGACCGATTTTCGTCTCCCGATAGGAATCACAATGGCTTTTCTTTTGTGAAAAATGGTAATATTTAATTGATATCTCAATATAAGGAATTAAACTTCGTGAAAAAGCATGGCGTACGAAAAAAGTCTGTAAACAATATACAAAATGAGCTTTCTATGATATAGCGACTTAACTTTTATTTGTCTGTATAGTGTAGAGATAAAATTTCGTTATTCAAGGAAGAGGAGTCGAGTCGTAGCCAAAGCTACGGCGAGCGACGATGACGCAGAAAAATGGGATTTTAGCCTGCAATATAGGACTAATAAAGGTTCAGTTGCTATAAAATCAAAAAACATAGGAATCTTATTTTATGACAAAATTAACAGAAGGCAAGATGAAAGTAATTCAAGGTTTATTGGAAGAACATAACATCAAATTAACAGAGGAAATTCAAGATGCCGTAAAAGACTTATTCGAATGTACATAAAAAACTCAATTTTATATCGGATATTTCTGCGACATTTGATACTGCAATTTATACATAAATAGAGCAGACTCTTTCAGAAAGCCTGCTCTATCAATTTGATATATAAAAGAAATTTCTTAAACCAACAAAAATCAATTAGAGATAAATCTCATCATGATTGCAGCCACTTCTGCACGAGTTGCACTTGCTTTCGGATTCAAATTGCCATTATTTCCTGCAATAATTCCTTCAGCCACAGCCCAATTCATCGCATCAACTGCCCAGTCACTTACATTATCACTATCGCCAAAACTATCGATTTGACCAGAAGTCGCCCCTGTGCTACCCAGTCTATACAGTAGTGTCACAAGTTGTTCACGAGTCATATCACTGTTTGGATTTGTGCCATCGGAGACACCAAAATCAATTGCCCAAGCTTGTGCTTTTGCGTACCATTCAGTACCAGTTGTTGCAATGTCACTTCCTTGATAATTATAAAGTACTTGCCAAATCATGGCTCTTGTCATCGTGCCTGTTGG
>JAWXUZ010000102.1:0-8762 GCA_044425835.1 Bacillota bacterium
CAAGAAATACGAAAAGATAAAAAACGTAAGTTGACAGGAATCTTATTTGCATCGTAGTACGCCCCAGAAAATTCACGATAAAATTTCTGGGTTTGGTCTTGACAAGGGGACCATTATACAGTTACTAAAAAAAATGTGTTTCGTATTTGGTGTTTCTAAGATAGCAGCAACGATTCGATTGAAAGAATTGGGATATCAATGGATATATAATTATACAATGAAAGAGGTTCAATATGGGTAAAATATTTACAAATGTACCACCAGCAGAATTGCAAAAAAAGATTAGAAATGCAAGAGAGAGTATACGAAACAAAGCCAGTCGAGAGATTCAATGTCCATATTGTAAGCGTATTGTATTTTCAGTATTTGCTGATAGCACAGGGTATATCGAAGTAAAATGTAGTAAATGTAAGACTGAAGTGCTTGTTGATGTTGTGAATATGCGTCGAATGAATCGGGCTTAAAATGTAAAAACTAAAATAAAATATCATATTGCAGCTCGCAGTATGAATGCTATGGCCATACAATTTGTATGTAGTTACCAAGACTTCGGTGCATCGGAGTGGGCAGATTTATCTAAGGGATACGTCTGTTTGTCGGTGTTAGACTACTATATATTGTATGGCTTTTTTGATTGAAACAAATCAACTTGCCTGAAATGAATCGAACCGAGAACGAGAAAATCGTCCTCGGTTTTTTCTTTTTCTTTTTGGAAAAGACAGATTTTCCTCTTAGTTGTTTGAGGTGGTTTGTTATGAGAAAAAGAGAATGGTTATGTTTTATTGCGAAGTATCCTTAATTTTAATTTTTGACACTGGAGTTTGTAAATGTTGAAAATTAAGGAGAAATGCAATAATGAAAACGAGTAGAGAATTTGATTACAATTTATGGAAAGATAACGAAGGAAATTGTTTTGTAGGTGTAAAGTCGACTGGAGAAATTTTGGAAGTGAATATAGAAGTATTTCGGTTATTAAAAATGGAATTGATGCGAGCATATCGATGGAATCAAGGTATACCTGTGTATGCATTAAAAGATTCTCGTGTTAAAGTTGTTGAGCGTCATCAAATAGTATATTTTGATGAAATCGAGAATGATGCAAGATATTCAAAAGATATTTCTTATGAATTTGAAAGTGGTATTTTTTTGAAAGAAATGGAAATAGAAATCAAAAATATTTTAACTGAAAAAGAATATTGTGCGTACTTGAACTGTGTAATCGAAAGAAAATCAACGTATAAATATGCACAAGAAACAGGTGCCAGTCAACAATATATTAGTAAATTAATACTGAAAATCAGACAGAAAATAAAAAAAATAATTTGAGAGGTTGTTATCTGCTTTTTCTTGGTAGGTAGTATAGTAAGGGGATAATATTCATTTTCAATCTTCTTGCAGAAATAATTCGTTCCTTGAAAACTAAATACCCAACTTGCAAATACATAAATTTATGCGTCTAATCAAACGGACAAGCAATGAGGTGCATTCGTCAAGACCACCTGTGACATTCGTCACCAGCCGATTCAATTCATATCTTAGGCTGACAGGTGCGAGCGATAAAAATGCAACCAAAAGTAATCGTGGTAGATTATTTTGCGATGACAACATAAATGACAATGATACTTCTGCCTAGCCACAATCATCAAAATGGGGGCAGTCTTGGGAGATCCCTAAGGGAGCGTAAAGCTCATGATTGGTCACCAGACCGAGTTTGCAAGTTGCCTTTACAATAAATGTAGTCACTTGGGGTGTCGTGGACAAATAAAGTGAAATTTGAAATGCCTTGTCAAAGAACGATGTTCAAGCAAGGCATTTCCTTAATGTTAGATTGTGAAGATATGCGTGAATCGAGCCACATAATCAAATCTGAAAACAAATCATATCAGGACATATTGAATCAAATGCAATGATACAATCTCGAAGTATGTCTTCATTCTTGTAACATTAAGGTTGAAATGATAACAGTAAATTTTAGGAGGAAAACCAATGGAATACGGAAATGGAGTTACAGTAGATTTAGAAAAAGCAAAAAATAAAATAGCGTATAAATTGTCGCTTCAAATTTTGCAAACACTCAAACAAAGAAAAATGATTACGGATGAGCAGTATGCACAAATTGATGCCCTAAATAGAGCGAGTTTTTCTCAAGGATAAATCAAAGTATATATCCAAAACACTAGCTATTCGGTGAAAGTTTTGGTATTGTTGTGTTGTAAAATTTTTTAGAAAGGAGAAAGGAAATGAAGAAAATTCAAATCATAGAGCAGTCGATGGACAGACAGAAAAAGAGAAAGAAAGTATGTGCCTATTACAGAACAAGCACGAAGTCGACGAAACAACATCATTCATTTTTGGCACAGAAAGAATACTACGAAAAGTACATAGAAGCCAATCCAGATTGGGAGTGTGTCGGATTGTATTCTGATGAATCGAGTGGTACGAAACTGAAAAATAGAGATGGATTTTTGGAGATGATTGACGACTGTCGCAAGGGCAAAATTGACTACATTATCACAAAAAGCATCACGAGATTTGCGAGGAATACAGTCGATGCCATCTCCATCATTCGAGAACTGAAACTGCTTGGCATTGGCATTTATTTCGAGAAAGAAAACCTTGATACCTTGGGGGAACAGAGCGAAATGATGCTGACGATACTAAGTTCCGTTGCACAATGCGAAGCTGAAAGTACTTCAACCAACGTGCGTTGGAACGTACAAAAAGGCATGAAAGATGGCAGTCGTAGACCATCAGAAGTTGCATATGGATACGAAAAAGATGTAGATGGCGAGTTGGTCATCAACCATGAAATTGCACCAATCATACGTAAAATATATGAGTCGTATCTCGATGGGAAAGGGGCAAGGTTGATTGCCCAAATGATCAACGCAGAAGGCATTCCAACGATTCGTGGAGGTACAAAGTGGAGCGTGGGCATTGTGAGTGGAATATTGAAAAATCCAATTTACAAAGGGGAAATGCGATGGCAAAAAACTTTCACGACCGACACCTTGCCATATACTAGAAAAATCAATTACGGCGAAAAACAAATGTATTCGATTCAAGGCAACCATGAGGGCATTGTGACGGAACGAGAATTTGAACTCGTGCAAGAAATATTTTTGCACAGACAAAAGCAAACTAAAGCGAGAGCAGGAAGAAGTGAAACAGTAAGATATCCGTTTTCGGGTAAAATTATCTGCAAGGACTGTGGCAGTACACATCGCCGACAAAAAATATCAATCGGAACAGAGAGTGAGCGTGTGCAATGGGTTTGTAAGACGTACATTGAGAGTAGTCAACTGTGCAAAGCAAAAGCAGTCAGAGAGGAGGTTTTGAATGAGCAGTACCAAGAAGTTTGGGATCGATTGCGAAGTGGGGTAGACGAGATTCTCGCTCCACTTCTAGCATCACTTCAGCTGATGAACGATTGCAATGTCCATACCGAAGAAATCAAGGCATTGAAAAATTTAATAGTAGAGCAAAAAGAACAGGGTCAACGACTAGTGAGAGAACGTCAGCTAGGGTGCATTGATACTGTTCTTTTTATATCTAAGGAAAATGAAATAGAACAGAAAATCGAGATGTACCAACGAAAGTTACTGATGCTACAACGTGATGGCATCTACGATATGGAAATTGTGGAAACAAAAAAACTGATGAAGCTACTCAAAGAGGATGGTGACAAGATGGAAGTCCTAGAACGTGTGGATGTGACAGAAAATGAACTTGTTTTTGTAATGAAAAATGGCTTGGAGTTGCGAGCAGAAAGGAAATGAAATGCGGACAAAATTATTTTTAGGCTATGAATGTAAAGATGGGCGAATGCAAATCAATCAAAAAGAAGCGAATCTCGTCAAGCAAATTTTTATGTGGTATCTCGAAAAAGATTCTCTACTTGGTGTGCAGAAACAGTTGGAATCAGCAAAAATTTTGACCATGAATGGCAAACCAAATTGGACACATGGAGGTGTTCGGAGAATCTTAGAAAATGAGTGCTACATGGGAACGGAGTTATATCCGAGGTTGATTGATGACAATACGTTTCATAAAGTACTTGATTTGCGCCTACAGAAAAAAGAGAAAATGGGTCGCTTGAAAATAGGTGATGAGAAAAAGCAAAAACGGTTTCTCGATGGAAAGATTTTTTGTGGTGAATGTGGTCAGCCTTATAAACTATATGCAAAAAGAGGGAAATCCAAAGACTTGGAATGGCGTTGCAAATATGCGAAATATCAGCCAGAAGAACCTTGTGGAAATCGGATTTTTGCTGAAAATGAATTTATAGAATGTGTCAGAACGATGGTGACAGAACTGAAATCAGATTCTAAAATTTACCTTGCCAAACCACAGAAAATGAAGAAAGCGATGACGAGAGCGGAAAGAGAATTGGAAGAAAAAATCACAAAGCTAGAAGTTAGAAAAAAGAATGCGGTGGATCATAAAAAACTGATTTTTGAGAGAGCAGTACTGACGTATCAAAATACAGAAATTGATTTGTACGAGCAACACACCACAAAGATGGTGGAGCAACTACTCTTGATGGATTCAGAAAATTGGCGAGCAGTGGCAGAAGAAATTATCAAAAAAGTAGAGGTCTACCACGATGGAAAAATTGGAATACAATTCATCAATGGAACAGAAAGGACGATGTGAAATGGCAACAGCAAAAACAAAACAGAAAGTGGTCGCAATCATACCAGCAAAAATGGAAGTGGAAACGCAAGTCAAAACAGCTGAAAAACTCAAAAATGTTGTAGCGTATTGTCGTGTATCTACAGTCCTAGAAGATCAAGAAAATAGCTACGAAACACAGATTGCATACTACCGAAAACTGATTCATGAAACGAAAGGTTGGCGATTGGCTGGCATTTATGCGGATCATGGAAAGTCGGCAACAGACATTACGAAACGTGATGATTTCAATGCCATGATGAATGACTGTATGCGTGGGTCGGTCGATTTGGTACTCACAAAAAGCATTTCAAGATTTGCAAGAAATACAGTCGATGCACTGCAAAGCATTCGCAAACTCAAAGACAAAGGTATTCCTGTGATTTTTGAAAAAGAAGGAATCAATACGATGGAAAGTGCAGGTGAATTACTACTGACAATCCTATCTAGCCAAGCACAAGAAGAAAGCCGAAATATCAGCATGAACACGCAATGGGGTGTGACGAGGAAATTTGAAAATGGACAAGCGGTTGTCAATCATAATCGGTTTTTAGGATATACGAAAAATGAAGAAGGCGAATTAGTCATCGTGCCAGAAGAAGCAGAAATCATTCGGAGAATTTACCGAGATTATCTGAGTGGATTGAGCTTGCTAGGGATTGCGAGAAGTCTTGAAAAAGATGGGATTTTGACAGTCACAGGCAAGCAGAAATGGGATACATCGGTGATATGCAGAATCTTATCGAATGAGAAACACTGCGGAGATTTGCTTCTACAAAAGACAGTGACAGTCGACTATCTGACACACAAACGGACGAAGAATATCGGGCAAGAAAAACAGTACTACATCGAAGATAACCATGAAGCAATCATACCAAAAGCATTATTTTTAGAAGTGCAAGCTGAAAAGGCAAGACGTAGGATATTTTGGGGCAAGACAGGTGAAAAGAAATCGAAGGAAGAAGAAAAAGTCCAAACTGCAATCGAGGAGCAACAAAGAGTAGTGAAAAAAGAAGCTAAGAAATATAGTTCAAAATATGCACTCTCAAGTATAATATTCTGTGGCGAATGCGGTCATAAATACCAAAGGAAAATGTGGCTCGTACAAGGCGAAAAAGAACCCGTGTGGCGATGTCACGACCGATTGAAACATGGGGCGAAGTCGTGTTGCACGCACTCGTTAACCATCAAGGAAAGCGACCTACATAGGGCGGTGATGCAGGCAATGTCAGAGATCAATCTAAATGAGAACTACATTGATATTTTCAAGCAGAACATGAAAAATGTGGTAGGTGAACTGGAAGATAAAAATGAGGTGGAAAACATCGTAGAGCGAGCAAGTCGTAAGTTTTATACCTTCGATGAGGAACTTGTAAGGGATATGGTGGCAAATGTGGTAGTGAAACGCAATGGGGTACTACAGGTGCAGTTCCAGACAGGACTGCTGACGAGTGTCATGGTGTAATGCAGAAAAATTGAAATCATCAAGACGATTGAATATGAGAAAAAAATAATTTCTAAAATTTCAAAATTCTTGGTGATTTTTTATTGGAAGTGTGATATACTGAAAAAAAGCGATTGTATAAAGGTGGTGAGATGCAGAATTGAAAGAGGAGCAAAAGTCAAGGGCAATCAAAAATACGTATGTAAAAAAGAAAAAAGGCAAGTCAAGACGAGTCTATCGGAAAACGGTTTACGAATTTCAACCTGATGTAGCACTTAAAAAGATTTTTCAAGAGGTTAGCAAAGAAACGCTCATTGATTTGATTAATGGTTTGTGCGACCTAGAAATTCCTTATCATTCGGAAGTTGCATTTGAAAATACGGAAAATTTCTCAATCTTAGGCGATTTGTATAAGAGAAGTGTGCGAGGGGATTTGACTCTGAGCGTCAATAATACACAGAAAGTGATCATCGAATTTCAAGCGACAGAAGATGATAAAATGGGTTTTCGACTGTTCGTATATGCATTGAATGCAACTTCTCAAGATGAGGAAGGTGTTCATGTTTTCCCAATTGGAACAACAATCTATACAGTCAATAACTTGCCGAAAGTCGGTGAGGATTTTGTCAAATTTAAGGTTGACAACTTTGAGGTGAATGGTCAGAGTTACTCGGCAAGACAAGGCGACATCCTGACAGTGAAGTTTCCGTTTGTCAATTTATTAAAAATGAATTTGGCGGATTTCAAAGGTGGCAAATTAGAGTTTTTGCAAATCGTCTATTTGTATAAATTTCTGAAAAATAAGGATTTGCTAAAAAATACAAATGAGGTTGTTTCAACTGTAGAAACGATCGGGAAGTACATCGAGCGGTTGCCACAGAAAGAAAAACGTATTGCAGAGCATATATTTACGGATTTGTTGGTTGACTTGAAGAAGTTGTCAATTAGAGAAAATAGAGAAAAAGAGGTGTTTCATGTGATTGAAGAAAGAAAAGCGACATATACGCAAAGAATGAATATAATGTATACAGAGCAAGGAATGCAACAAGGAATGCAACAAGGAATGCAACAAGGAATGCAACAAGGAATGCAACAAGGAATGCAACAAGGAATGCAACAAGGAATACAGCAAGGCAAAGATGAGGAACGTCAACAAGGTATTTTGAGCTTGTATGCAGCAACAAAGGATGAGAAGTTGATTTTTACAGTGTTTAAATGTGACCAAGCGGAACTCAACGAAATCCTAAACTCGCTACAAAGTGTGTAAAACCAAATAAGAAACAGATACAAAAAAGCTATGAAGTAAGGTGTCAGAGAATTCTGCCTATCAGATTTCATGGCTTTTTTGTGCATGGTTTTGATGATGTACAGCAGCAATTTCATTTCTGAAAAATCAAATAAAAGGCATATCTTAAATCAAAAAGAGCAAGTGGAGAACTTGCAAAGTAAAAATACAGGAGTACCGCTTGGGGAGTAGTCTCGCAAAGTGATATCCTTTTTGTAGCTTCAAGGCACGTGGAAACCGTTGTTCGTTTGACCAGATGAAAAATCCCTAGATATCAACGTTTGTAACGGTTTTTTGCATAGCTGTAAAAGTATGAAAAAAAGGGCTGAAATTTGGCTGTAAGCAAGTTTTTTGAGATTTTAGATGGCTGTAAAGGGTATATATCCATGACTTAGAAATGAAATTCAAGGCTCGTTCAAAAATTGAATGGAATTTGAATCAAATTTGAATGAGCAAGTAAAAATTGAATGAATCGATTGAATGAAAATTGAATGGAGGGATAACAGACGAAAAAAATTGAATAAAAATTGAATGGAAATTAAAAATTGAATCAAATTTGAACGTAGGACATTTTCTGAATGATAGAGAATGTCCTTTTTTTATTGGAAGGGGGGTGGTTCAAAAAATTGATTATGCTAAGAAAATTGAATTATGTTGAGTAAGGAGTATTCAGTAACAAAGCGTTTTTAAGGAGGTGCTGAAACTATGAAAAAAACAACAATGTTCAAGGAAAAATTGCTTTTTGATTTAAAAAGTGCAATTACCCATGTGCCGAACCAAGATGAGGACATTCCTCGAATCATGGAACGATACCTTGCTACAACTTCCGAAAAGGAAAAAAACAGGTGGCTGACAGCGTTCATTCAATGTCTAAATCGTGAATTTTACGAAGATCCATTGCAGGACTACTACAGGTACAGCATGGAAGATATTGAAACTCTAGAAGTCATCATGGACACATTCGCAACAGAAGTACAACAGGCAAGCGAGGAAATTGAGAAACACATCCAAACCGCAGTGGATTGCATTTTACGGATTCATCAGAAAACAAAATATCATTTTATAGACGACTATCGCATTTCGCTGATGGTCGATTTTTTTGTCCTCGTTGCGGAATCGCATGGACAAACTGTCGCTGATTGCTTGATTGCAACTATCTTTGAGACCTTTGCGACAGAAGAAGAAAATGGGTGATGCATATGGATATGCGAGAGTTGAACTATGGTATAGAAATTGAATTTACAGGTATCACAAGGAGAAAGGCGGCCGAAATTGTAGCCGAGCATTTTGGCACGAGAGTAGGTGGAACGGATAGTCGCTATTTCGTGGAAGATCAAGAAAACAGGAAGTGGCTCTTGG
>JAWXUZ010000013.1:0-39871 GCA_044425835.1 Bacillota bacterium
TGTCTTCTGAAAAAGTGGCTTTTCTCGTCGGGCGACAATATCAACTAAACGGGCTTGACACGCTCGTCATCTCGGGGGCAATCCTTGGCAAGCACTCCGAAATGGTCGATGGCACTGAAATTTTTACTGACAAAACGTGGGAACATGTGGAGTCCGATATAGAAAAATATTTCAAAGGGGCAACACCTTTGGGGTGGGTGCATATTTTATCTGGTGGCGGCTGTCATTTTACAGAGTCGCACGCAGAGTTTCATAAGGAACAGTTCAAAGAGACGTGGCAACAAACTTTTTTAATTGATCCAATTGAAAAATTAGACTGTTTTTATAGTGTCGATGAAGATGGTGAAATCTACCAAAATCAGGGATATTTTTTGTATTACGACAAAAATCAGGAAATGCAAGAATATATGTTGAGCAATAGCTTGGTGCGAGAAAAATATGGTGCTTCAGAAACGTTGGAAGCGAAATTGAAAGAAGAATCCGTTGGAAATGAGGATTTGACAATCGACATCGGCAATCTAGGGAGTGTCGATATTGAAATCAGGAAAGAACCACGAGAAGATGCCATACAAGACATCAAAAGAATCCTCAACCAAAGGGCAGAAGAAGTCACAGAAACACAAAAAAGCAAACACTCCCTTTTGGTCGGGGCGAGTGCGACGCTTTGCTTGTTCACACTTTGTTTGGGTTTTGCCCTCAACAATAGCATTGAGCGGTTGCAAAATTTAGAGGGTGAATTTTTAAATGTGCAGTCGTCCTATGCGAAACTTGAGGAAAATATCGACTCTAAAGTAGCATCTGTATTTGCTTTGCAACAGACATCTCTACCGAAAGACAATGCAGATTTTGAAGTAGAAGTAGGAGTAGAAGAAGTGGGAGCAGAAGCAGAAGCAGAAGCAGAAGCAGAAGCAGAAGAAGAAACTCTGACCGTCACAGCCCCTGCTAGAATACCGGAATTTCACATCGTAGTTGAGGGCGATACTCTCGCACATATCAGCCGTGATTACTACGGCACAGAGTATAAAGTTGCGGAAATTATCGAGGCAAACCACTTGACGAATGCCAATTTGATCCGAATTGGGCAAAAGTTGATATTGCCTTGAGTTAGAAATTAAGGTGTGTGTAACATTTTGCTTTTTAGAAATGCTTTTGGATATCGCAATTTTGATCAGTTCAGAAATAGAATTTTCCTTGCCCTAATGTAAATAAAAATAGGGGCTAGACAAAATCCAACGTCTGAAAAATTTATTATTCCAACTTTTGAAAAGAGTCAAGAAAATAGAGTTGTCGCATTTTGGTATGTGGACCACTCTATTTTGCGATTTTCTTACACAAACAAGTCATCTATTTGATTTTTGAAGTGAATATATTATATTCAAAAATCAGTATTTAAGTATGGAATTGGGAAATATTTCTTATTGTATTTAATCTAGTGCATAAAAATAAAAAAAATATACAAAATATAAACTGAAAGTTTAGTCAAAGTGATGAATTATTTAAAGAATTCGTACATTTTGTGAAAAAGAGTTGCAATCCTCTATTTTTTATAGTATTGTAAATTTATGGAGGGGATATATATTTTTTAACATCGGCATATTTATAATTTTTAAAGGAGGTTTTTATTATGAAAAAGATTTTATTGGTTTGTTCGGCAGGGATGTCCACAAGTATCGTGGTGAAAAAAATGCAAGGGGCAGCAGAAAAAGGTGGCATTGATGCTGAAATTTGGGCAGTTGCAGAAGCAGTTGCAAAAGAAAACATCGAAAAAGCAGACGTGGTAATGCTCGGGCCACAAGTAAAATTCTTGCTCGAAAAAATGAAAGGTTTGGCAGAAGGGAAGCCTGTAGAAATCATCGACATGAAAGATTATGGCATGATGAATGGCGAGGCTATTTTGAACCAAGCGTTAAAAGCACTGAAATAATTTATTAATGCAACAATAAGGAGGTATGTCTTATGTCTATAGGCGATAAATTTTTAAGTTTCGCAGTCAAAGTGGGTTCGCAACGTCATCTCGTGGCAATCCGTGATGCGTTCATTGGCATTATGCCAGTAACGATGGCAGGTTCCATCGCAGTACTACTCAATGTATTTTTTAGAGATTTGCCAACCGATTGGGGAATGACAAGTTTCGTTGAATCTATGGCACCGCTCATTTCTGTCAATGGGAATGTTTGGTGGGGTAGTATGGCAATCATTTCTATGGTGTTTGTGTTTGCCCTTGGCTATTGTCTTTGTAACAGCTATGAAATCAATCCACTTGCCGGTGGAGTTGTGGCATTTTCATCATTTGTTGTAACAATGCCACAAGCAACAGCAGGCGGCGAAATGTGGGGTTACATCGGATGGGGATATACGAATGCAACAGGGCTTTTTACAGCGATGCTTGTAGGTCTTGTGTCTTCTATGATTTTTGTGAAGTTGACGCAAAAAAACATAATTATCAAATTGCCTGATTCTGTACCACCAGCAGTCAACAAAGCGTTTGCTGCGATCGTTCCTGGTACGGTTGCAATTTATTTATGGGGAATTATTGGTTATCTTTGTGTGACAATGTTTGATGGTATGTACTTAAATGATATCATTGTAAAATACGTACAAGGGCCATTCCTTAATCTTTCCCAAGGGTATTTCTCTGTACTCATTACAACAGTGGCAGTAAGTTTGTTTTGGTTCTTTGGATTGCACGGTACCAACGTATTGGGCCCAGTACTTGATGGTACGTATCTTCCAGCGTTGATGGACAACATTACAGCTCGTGAATTGGGTCAAGAATTGCCATACATTTGGACTCGTGGTTCTTTCGATGCATTTGCATGGCAAGGTGGAGCAGGTTGTACAATCGCTCTTCTCATTGCGATTTTGCTTGTCGGAAAATTAAAAGGCCAAAGAGCCGTTGCAAAAATTGCAGCTCCTATGGGGGCATTTAATATCAATGAGCCTGTAATGTTTGGGATTCCAATCGTTTTGAATCCAATTTATGGCATTCCTTTCGTAATCGTACCAGCAGTTCTTGTAACGATTGCATACTTTGCAACAGCAATGGGCATCATTCCACCAGTGTGTGCACAAATTCCGTGGGTCATTCCACCAGTAATTTATGCGTACCTCGCAACAGGTGGTAGCATCATGGCAGGGCTTGTTTCACTCATCAATTTGATCATTGGTATTGCGATTTGGGGCGTTTTCGTACTCATTGCAAACAAAAAAGGCGAAGGCGATGAAATGGAAGAAGCAGTCGATTTAGAGAAATAATTACTTTATCTAAAGCAGCTACTATAGAAGTTTTAGGTAATTCCTAAAGAAAATAAAATAAAATATAGTTTGGATATGTTTGGGATAGGAATCTATGTTTTGTGGTATTTTCTTCAATTCAATAATGAAAGAGATGGTGACATTAATTATGGTAGATTTAGAAGCGGTGTGTTTTCAAATTATAACCAACGTAGGGGCAGCAAGATCTTCTTTTGTCATGGCAATTGTTGCGGCGAAAGAGGGGAAATTCGATGAAGCCGACCGATTGATGGAAGAAGGCGGAGAGCATTTTGCAAAGGGTCACGAAGAACATCTCACATTGTTTGCCTCTGAGGTGCCAAAAGAATTTTCGGCAGAGCATATTTTGCTCATTCATGCAGAGGATCAGTTGATGAGTTCGGAAAGTTTCAAAATTTTGGCGACTGAATTTATCGATTTGTACAGACGTTTGGATAAAGGACAAATCTAAAAAGAGCGTAGGGGAATTTTGAGAAAGGAGTATCAGCATGATTTACGTAAACAGTGCATTAAAACAAGAAGAAATCATTCAATTATTGGAAGCGTTAGATGGTGATATCAAATTCAAATACCTCTCAAAACAAGGAATCAGACTCTCTTTTGTCATTGATGGTGGTGAAAAAGCAGAAGCAGCGGAACTCGCAAAACAAACGATCAAAAGTTCGGAATTTGGTGCTTCACTTTATTTTCAGGTCACACTATGATGCAATGGGGATTGGCTTTGGTCAGCTTTGGTGGTGTGCTTGTGATGATGTCGCAGTTGCCACCAGAACGTACTGACTTAATTGTAACAGGTATTTCTTTGATGATTGTAGGCGGTATTGTGTACCGCAAAGGGAAAAAATAATGAAAATCCGAAACACCTTGTGGCGATTGGTTCGTTGCGAGGTGTTTCCTGTAATGTAGGAATCGTAGGAGGTAATTATGAAAGTGACCATTCCACTCAATATACAAGCCGAAGATTTTTTTGTGGTCATAGCAGATTCAGTCCGTCAAGACTTGAAAGCAGACGAGACACTCACTGTCGAAAAAGGTCTGACTTACGAAAAGAAATTGCCGACGGCTTTGGGGAGTATTTACAATGCAAAAGTCGAAATTACAGAATATGCACCGAATACGCTATATAGTGTGGTGTATGCCACAAGCAAATCGACAGTCACGACGACGTACCATGTGGAAGAATCGACAGAAGGCATTTTGATTCACTACGAAGAAGTCGAAACTTTTGTAAGCAAACTCGAAACTTGGAATGCAAAATTGATGAAGCATTTCTATGAAAAAAGCAGAAAAAAACAACTCATCAAAAAAATGAATGGCTTAAGCGACTATATCAACTCAAAAAAATAAACTACAAAGGAGATGGATCAATTATGGGAAGACTCGGTATATCTGTATATCCAGAACACACCACAGCAGAAGAAGATTTTCGCTACATCAAAAAAGCGGCAGAATGTGGCTTTTTGCGTGTATTTACTTGTTTAATTAGTGCGGAGGGCGATCTCGAAGAAATTACCACTCGTTACAAAAAAACGAATGAATACGCACAATCACTCGGCATGGAAGTCGTGCTTGACATTGCACCATCTGTATTTCAAAAATTTGGCATCGACCACAACAACTTGAAACCGTTTTACGACATGGGAGCCAATGGCATTCGCTTAGACGAAGACTTGCCAGCCAATGAAGAAGCGGAGATGACATACAATCCATACGGGCTAAAAGTTGAACTAAATGCAAGCCAAGGCACGAAACACATCGACTATATTTTAAGTTATGCTGCCAACAAAGATCGTTTGATTAGCTGTCACAATTTTTATCCTCAAAAATATACGGCACTGAGTTTGTCGCATTTTCATTTGTGTAATGAAATTATGAAAGCACAAAATATTCCGATTGCAGCATTTGTGACGAGCCAAAATACAAATACGTTTGGACCTTGGCCAGTCAATGAGGGACTTTGCACACTAGAAATGCACCGTGATTTGCCAATCGATGTACAAGCCCGTCATTTACTAGCGATGGGGGAAGTGGACGATATTATCATTGGAAATGCATTTGCAACCGATGCAGAACTCGAAGCATTGTCACAACTCACAGATGGAAAATTGACACTGAAAATAGTACCAGAACAAGAAAATTTACCAGTCGAAGATGAAATCATCTACAAGTTTTCACACCACGTTCGAGGAGATATGGGCGATTATATGGCACGTAGTACGTTTTCAAGAATCACGTATGCAAACGCTGACATTCCGCCGAAAAATACTCGTGATGTAAAAAGAGGCGATGTCGTCGTACTCAACAATGAATATGGCAGATACAAAGGGGAGTTGCACATCGTGTTGCAAGATATGAAAAATGACGGCAATAAAAATGTCGTTGGCAAAATTCCAGAAAATGAGCATATGCTCCTTTCGTATCTCGCACCGTGGAGACCGTTCAAACTCATTTAATTCAATCAAATCCTTCTATAAAATGCATGAAAATATACAGATTCAATTTCGTTGAATACTATACTATTTTTGTGCATTTTATTTTTGTGCATTTTATTTTTGTGATAGTGGGGCAACGACTTGTTGTGCAAAAAAAATTGTTCTAAACTTTGCTTGGGGGTAAATTTAAAAAAATCAAATCCACACTACCGTAATTCTTATCGGGAGGGGGTGGCCCCCCTACAAATTCGTTCCTAATTCGTGACAAAGAGTCTAAAAAATCTCTTTCTACCAATTGGCAAAAAGAGATTTTTTTTGTAGATTTATTTGATTAGTCAAGGAATCTTACATAAACGACAACATCACCCTCAGGCATGTAAAAATATGGTGCCACTCCTGTTACAATTTTTAGATTGTCTGTTCCTCCGCTATACGTGTAGCTATAATCATCGGTAGAAGTGCTGACAGAATATCCATCAGCTGCGGTTGCATATACTTTTACAATCGTTCCAGCATCGGCAGTATTGCTTGAAAATGAAATCGTTCCATTTTCTATCGTAGGGTCGGCAGTGATGGTATATGCAGCAGCTGCTTTTTCTTCAAATACAACAAACACTTCGATATGTGCTTGTGGCATTTGAAATTCACCTTGGCTCCAACCAACATCCAATACATCAACTTCAACGCCATTGAGCATATAATATATTTTTGTGACCTCATAATTTGCATCAGCCGTAGTCGAAATCAGAACGGTTTGCCCGGTTGTTGCAACGGTAATCGTAGGTTTTGATGTTGTACCTGAGTCGCCATCGAGTGCTTTCGCAGTTCCACCTGTAGATACATTCAAAGTGATGTTATATTCGCCTGTCAGAGAAATGATGCCAAATTCTGCAAACACAGTAATTGCACCGTCAGGCATTTTGAAAGTTCCTGTATTTCCTGAAAAAGGTATGGCTACATTTTGACTGTTCATTTCATAATAAAGTGAAATGAGTTCATAGTTTGCGATTGGCGATGCAGTGATTGTGACAGTGGTATCCTCGGCGGCTGCACTCAAACTCGAAGTAATGCTACCATTTACGATACCCGAATCGATGGTGATGGCATTGCCTGTCGGTGTAGCTTTGACAAATGTCGCATACACGGTGATATTGCCTTTTGGCATATAAAGTTCGCCTGTTGTTGCAACGAAAGAGTTGTCAATTTCTACTTTGTTGTCATTTAACATGTAATATAATTCATCTACAACGTAATCTTGATCTGGTGTCAAAATGACGAAAATCAAATCCTCGTAATTTGCAGAAGAGGTAGAAACGAGATTGCCCGAAACATCTTTTTTTACGACTTGCATTGTGCCATTTTGTAGACCGCTTGCCATTGTAATTGTATACTCAGCAGTCACTGGCAATTCAGTAAATGTCGCATACACAACGACATTTTGACTCGGCATCAAAAATGTACCAACATTGCTACTGACAGGGATTGCGATTTTTTCTGTGCCATTCAAATAATATAGTTCAGAAAGTTGATACAAGGAGTCAGGCACAGCGGTCACTATGACTGTTTCGCCTACATTCGCAGTGGCTTTGTCTATAGAGAGTATGCCGTTTTCGATGTCGTTATACGCTGATACTGTATAAGGTGTAGCAGAAACTTCTGAAAACTCCGCAGAGACCACAACATTTGACAAAGACATTGTAAATTGGTTATTTGTAATCGTCAAAGGATTGCCAAAATCGTTGATGGCAGACAGTTTCGTCAAGACGTAATCTGCATCTGGAGTTGCTGTAATTGTGATGATATCGCCAAATGGAGCAGATACTTTGTCGGTTGTCACCGTGCCATTTGCAATTGTAGAATCAATCGTAATGGAATACATTGTGCTAGAGTGCATTGCAAACGTTGCGTATAAAATGACTTGCTGATCCGGCATTAAAAATGATCCAAAATTATTGATTGTTGGAATATCAACTTTTTCGGTACCATTTAGATAATAAAGCTCCACCAATTGGTAAGAATCGGCTGGAGTTGCTTTTACTGTGACGGTTTCCCCTACAGAAGCCGTTGCTTTGTCGACAGACACTGTGCCATTTACAATTCCTATATACGGTTGAATGTTGAGTGTCTCAGAAGAAGTTTTTGTAAATTCCGCAGAAACCACAACATCAGCAATCGACATTGTAAATTGATTGTCTGTAATCGTCATAGGATTGCCATAAGAGTTCGTGGCAGTGAGTTTTGTCAGTGCGTATCCCGTATCAGGTGTTGTTTTTATGGTCACGACACCGCCAAATGGAGCAGATGTTTTGTCTGTCGTCACCGTGCCATTTGCAATTGTAGAATCAATCGTAATGGAATACGTTTTTACAGTCGAACCACTAGAATCAGTCGAGCCACCAGAACTACCGCTACTTGAACTGCCACCAGTAGAGTCTGTACTCGTACTTGGTTCAGTCGGCACAGCACTTTGGTGGTCGCCCTCTACAATGTCATTGCCATTGATATTGGCATCGGCATTCATTGTAAAGCTTTCCACAGTGCCTATGATTTGGATTGCAACGTCTTCCTTGTTATTTGTAATTTCACCAAAGTCGCCAACCAAAACAATGTTTTCGCCACCATTGATTACAATTTCTGTCATCGATGTACCAACTGCATTTTCTGAATTGATGATGACATCGCCTGAAATTTCAATACGAGTAATGCCATCTACACCAGAAGTAACGACACGAACCGCACCATATTCTTTTTCGATAATTACGAAACCATCGACAACAACTTCATTGAAATAGACAGAATTTTCTCCGCCACCTTTGATAGTGATATTGCCTTTGATTGTCACATTATCGACGTAAATATCGCCCTCACCAATCCCTTCAGCAAGAATCAAATCGCCATCGATTTCCATATTTTGCAACTTCACATCACGAGAACTGATTACGACATTACCTGCAATATCTTCTTCTAGTGTCGTAGAAGCCGATACGAGTGTGGCAATGGCTTGGTCGAGTATCGTCACAAATTCTGCACGAGTGATACTTGATTTTGGATCGAAAATCGTTGCTGTTTTGCCGTTGATTATGCCTTGCTCGTTCAAATACGCAACGGACGGCTTTGCCCAGTCGCTGATCTCGGAATCATCAGAAAAATTCGTTTCTGTCGCAGTCGTTCGCAAATCAAAATGCATTGCTCGGGCAAGAATTGTGACTGCTTCCTCACGAGTGGCATTGCCTAGCGGATTGATTGAGGTGCCATTGCCAAGAATGATATTTGAGGCATTGGCTTTTAATAATGGTTCTTTGTAAAATGCTTCGTCTAAGTCGTCGAAAGTGTTTTCGGATACAACTTGGTATTGCATAATGCGGTCGAGTATCGTTGCAATTTCACCACGAGTGATTGTGCTGTCGGGGCGAAATTCACCTTGATGACCCGATACGATTTCTTCATCGGCAAAGCGAGTGATTGAGCTGTTTGCCCAATGCGTTTTTGTGTCAGTAAATTCAGTAATAGACCCAGTGTTTGCCATTACGCCGACGGCTGTAGTCGCAACGGCTCCTATTGTCATGAGTAATCCAAATATTTTTTTCATAGAGAATCTCCTTGTCGTTTTCGTCTATTTATATCTCCATATTCTTCTATATAATGATATCGTCAAATAAAAGAATGGATTAAGAGGGAATCAGAAAAAATCGTGATTTTCTACTTGCAATTTTTTTAGAAATATTGTACACTATAAGAAGATAATTATAGATTCAGATGATGTATTCAAATTGAGAGAACTTAAGGAGGAAAAAAAGTATGCGTATTTTAAAAGAAGATGTTATGGCAGTACACATTGATTTTCAAGAAAAATTATTCCCAGCAATCCACGAACATGAGGAAATCGAACGCAAAGTTTGTATGTTGGTTGAGGGGCTTAATGCATTTGACGTGCCGTATCTCGTTTCACAACAATATACAAAAGGCTTGGGTGAAACTGTGCCAGCTGTACGCTCCTCTGTTGGCGATTCTTTTTCTTATATGGAAAAAACGACTTTCAGCTGTTGGGAAACTGAAGAATTGCAACAATACATTCGTGACCAAGGCAAACGTGTTGTTGTTGTGACTGGTGTGGAGGCTCATATTTGTGTGATGCAAACTGTAATTGATTTATTGGCAGCAGGATTTACTGTTTTTGTAGTGGCAGATTGCGTAGGCTCTCGCTCGAAATATGACAAAAAAATTGCACTTCGTCGTATGCAAGATGAAGGTGCATTTTTGACAACGACAGAATCACTCTTATTTGAATTGACAAAAGGGGCAAAAGCACCACAATTCAAAATGATTTCTAAATTGGTAAAATAATTAGGACAAAGGAGAATGCTATGGACTTGATTCATCATTACAAAACGGTGACTGCACATCGTAAATTGGTGAGGAAATACTGTTTTCGCTTCGGGCTTTATCGCCAAGGATTGTGCCATGATTTGTCGAAATTTTCGCCTGTGGAATTTCTGGTTGGTGTGAAGTATTACCAAGGCGACAGCAGCCCCAACAATGCAGAGCGTAAGGACATAGGATATTCATCGTCGTGGTTGCATCATAAGGGTAGAAATCGCCATCATTTTGAGTATTGGATTGATTATAGCAATGACAAAGATAAATTGATTGAGGGTGTTGAAATGCCTGTGCTATACGTCATTGAGATGTTTGCCGATCGCATTGCGGCTTGTCGGACGTACCAAAAGGACGCATACACAGATGAGAGTCCTTGGAAGTACCACGCAAGGTCGAATACGATTTATAAAATTATGCACCCCAATACAATACAACTTTTGGAGCGATTGCTGAAATTGTTGGCAAGAGAAGGTGAAGACGTGGCATTTGCTTACGTGCAGTATCTCGTGAAACAAGAAAGAAAAAAAATATGGAAAGAACGATTCAAAAAATGGATGCGTTAGAAAGGTAGGAAGTTATGGAAAAAGGTAAAATTATCGTCGGACTTTCGGGCGGTGTGGATAGTACGGTGGCAGCGTATTTACTAAAAAAAGAGGGGTATGAAGTCATCGGTGCGACACTCGATTTGCGAGACAGTAGCAATCAAACGAAAACTTTAAGCGATGCGAAACTCGTAGCGGAACAATTGGGCATCCAGCACGTTGTTTTGAATCTCAAAGAAGAATTTCAGTCGATCGTTATCGATGATTTTATTTCTAGTTATGAAAACGGATTGACACCGAACCCTTGTGTCGTGTGCAATCCCAACATCAAATTTCATGCACTGCTTGAAAAAGCAAAAGAAGTCGGTGCGGAAAAAATTGCAACGGGACATTATGCACGCATTGAGGTCTATGAAAAAACAGGACGGCTTGCCATTTTCAACTCGGCGACGTCGAAAAAAGACCAAACGTATGCACTGTATGGACTCACGCAAGAGCAACTCGAAGCCCTCATTTTGCCGATTGGCGAATACGAAAAGGACGAAGTGCGTCGCATTGCCGAAGAAGTTTCTGGTTATATTTCAGAGAAAAAAGACTCGCAAGACATCTGTTTTATTCCCAATGGTGGGTACGCTGATTTCATTGCAAATGAGGGCGGAGCGACTGGAACTGTCGGTAATTTCATCTATAAAGATGGCACAATTTTAGGGCAACACAAAGGCATTGTGCATTATACTGTGGGGCAAAGGAAAGGGCTTGGCATTGCGTTTGCAAATTCGCTTTACGTGAAGAGTCTATCTCCTGAAACGAATACAGTTCATCTTTGTGAAGATGCAGATTTGTATTCTGATGTGGTGCGGTTGAAAAATGTATCGACTATGGCAGTGGACAAGTTAGAAGATGGCATGCGACTTGAGGGAAAAATCCGTTACCACCATAAAAAAGCGTGGTGTACAGTGCATTTGCTAGAAGATGGAGTTGTAGAATGTGTATTTGACGAGCCACAACGAGCCATTACCCCAGGGCAATCTGTGGTGCTTTACGATGGTGTATATATCGTTGCGGGGGGCATTATTTTAAACTGATACAAAATAAAATAAAGTAGTATTGAAAAAGAGTGTTCTGTTTGAAAAAAGAATGCCCTTTTTCTATGGAAATTTACAAGAGTTAGTCATATTAAATTGTACAAAAATACTGGAAATAAATCATAAAATTACATAATTCTCACAAAAAAAAAGAAAATAAAAAAATGGATTGCAGTGTTTCGTTTCATATGTTATGATGGTGTCGATATCGTTAAAAATGGATTATAGAACCATGAGTTTTTATTCAATCTCACAAAGAATACACGGTCATAATTGATAGTGTTTGATATAGTCGTGATGCCCAATGGATATTGCCTTTGGTTTCATACAAAATGCAATATTGAGTTGGGTACATTAATCGGTAACTTAAGGAGTAAAAGGAGGAGACAAAAGAAAATGTCTGATATCTTAATACCATTTATTGGTGGACTTGCAATGTTTATTTTCGGTATGAATTACATGGCACAAGGGTTACAAAATGCAGCAGGCAACAAAATGCGTTCTATTTTAGAGGCACTCACGCAAAATAAAATCATGGGGGTTGCGTTAGGGGCAATCGTTACGGCGATTGTGCAAAGTTCTTCTGCAACTACAGTTATGGTCGTCGGCTTTGTCAATGCGGCTTTGCTCGATTTGTCACAAGCCATGACAGTCATCATGGGTGCCAATATCGGTACGACAATTACTGGTTGGGTGGCCTCGAGTTCGGATTGGGCTGCATTTTTGAGTCCGACGAAAATGGCTCCGCTTGCCATTATGGCAGGTGTTTTGATGCAAATGATGGGCAAACGAGCAAAATCAAAAGAAGTGGCGATGATCATCATCGGTTTCGGTTTGCTATTTGTCGGAATGTCTACGATGTCTAGTGCAGTGTCTCCTCTGCGAGAATCTGAACTTTTCAAAGAAGCGTTTATCACAATGGGACAAAATCCATTTTTGGGAATTGTCGCTGGTGCTGCGGTTACGGCAATCATTCAAAGTTCGTCTGCAGCACAAGGGATTTTGCTTTCACTAGCAGCGGCTGGACTCGTGCCATATAACGCTGCCATTTATATCATCATGGGGCAAAATATCGGTACGTGTATCACAGCTCTTTTGAGTGGGATTGGTGCTGGGAAAAATGCAAAATGTGTAGGGACTATGCATTTACTTTTCAACTTGATTGGGACAGCCATATTTACTGCCGTTGCGTTGGTATTCTTCTACCAAATCAATCCAGCAAAAGGGGCAACGATCATCACGCAAACAGAAATCAGTGCGGTACATACGATTTTCAACATAGGAACGACGTTGATTTTATTCCCATTTTCCAATGCAATCATTCGCTGTGCGATGAAAGTCAATGGCATTTCTGGTGAGCCAACAGATACACAAGCAACGGCTGAAGATCAATTGTTGCACCTCGATGAACGTATGGTGTCAACACCGGGGCTTGCACTAGAAAAAGTCAAACTTGAAGTCGTGCGTTTGGGCGGACTTGCGTATGAAAATGTCAATCTTTCACTCAATTCAGTAGACCAAAAAAATCAAAAAATGATACAAGAAGTCAGCGAAAATGAAGACAATATTAATTCTTGGTGCAAAGAATTGACGCAGTACCTCATTCAGCTTTCACATATGCAAATTAGCGGAATTGAACATAAGGAAATCATATCCCTACTCGGTACGATTAGTGATATGGAGCGTATTTCTGATCATGCTGAAAATATTTCTGAACTCGCAGAGCATATGATTGAAAACAAATTGCAATTTTCTGCCGATGCCAAAGCGGAATTGGTGGAAATGTCAAAATCTGTACTCAAAGGGTTGACGTGTGCAGTGAAATCTCTTGGGGAAAATGACTTGGAAGAAGCGAACAAAATGCAGTCGTATGAAGATGAAGTCGATGCGTGGGAAAAGAAATTGCGTATTGGACATATCGACCGTATGTCGAAAGGTTTGTGCAATACCGATCTTGGTATGGTATATTTTGAATTGCTCGTGAATTTAGAGCGTATTTCTGACCATGCAATGAATATCGCAGAAGCAGTCATTGATGAGCAAACTACTGTCAGTGCATAATTCGTGTTTTATTCGTGTTTTATTCGGACAAATAAAAAAGAAAGCCTTGAAAATCAGGGCTTTCTTTTATTTTACGGAGATGGAGAGATTTGAACTCTCGCGCCGTGTTACCGACCTACTGGGTTTCGAATCCAGACCCTTCAGCCACTTGGGTACATCTCCAAATAGATTCCTGTCAACAATCCGCTGACTTATTGATTATACCATAAAATGAAATAATTGCAATACCTTTTTGAAAAAAAAATGACTGGTTTCAAAAATATTTATTCACCTTACAGCAAAAAAGCAATTGATTCTGCTGAAATATCATGTTTTCTGACAGTACTATCTGAAAGAAATATTATTTTTCGAGAAAATATTTCAGTTTTTTTTCAATCTTTCCTTGACATGGTGCAATAAGTAATGTACATTATAGATTGTGAGAAAAAATAATAGAATGAAATATATAAAATTAGGAGTATCTTTATGACTGATAGCAAAAAAACGAATCGTTCTAAAAAAATAGAATATAATAACGAAAGCATTACCTCCCTAAAAGGAGCAGAGCGTGTGCGTCTTCGCCCAGGTGTTATTTTTGGTTCGGATGGCATACTCGGTTGTCAACACGCCGTGTTTGAAATACTCTCCAATTCCATTGACGAAGCGAGAGAAGGTCACGGCACAAAAATCGAAATTGTGCGTTCCGCCGACAAATCCATTTCAGTGAAAGATTACGGACGTGGGATTCCTGTCGATTACAATCCAAAGGAAGAACGCTACAACTGGGAGTTGGTATTTTGTGAGCTGTACGCTGGTGGGAAATACAAGAACAATTCAGGCGAAAATTACGAATATAGCTTGGGGCTAAATGGACTGGGGAGCTGTGCCACGCAGTACGCTTCTGAATATATGGACGCTACAATTTATAGAGATGGATTTTGCTACACACTCCATTTTGAAAAAGGCGAAAACGTCGGTGGACTGAAAAAAGTAGAAGTCAAAACAGCTGAAACTGGCACAAAAATCACATGGAAACCCGACTTAGATGTATTTACTGACATTGCAATTCCGCTTTCTTACTACCAAGATGTATTGAAAAAACAGGCAATCGTCAACGCTGGTTTGACATTTTTGCTCCACGATGAAGAAAGTGGCGAATCGTTCACGTACTGTTATGAAAACGGAATCAAAGATTATTTGGCAGAGCTTGCTGGCGAAGAAAGCTTGACTTCTGTGCAGTATCTTAGTACGGAAACGAGAGGGAAAGACCGTGAGGACAAGCCCGAATACAAATTGAAATTTGAGACGGCATTTTGCTTCAATAACTATTCAAACTTATTGGAGTATTACCATAACTCTAGCTTTTTGGAGTACGGTGGGGCTCCTGATAAGGCGGTAAAAAATGCCTTTGTATTTGCAATTGATAAGTATATCAAAAGCAATAACCTCTATAAAAAAGATGAAAAAAAGATTTTGTTTTCTGATATTGAGGAGAGTTTGCTCCTTGTAATCAACTCGTTTTCCACGATTACAAGTTACGAAAATCAGACGAAAAAATCCATCACAAATAAATTTATTCAAGAAGCAATGACTGAATTTTTCCGCCGTGAACTAGAAATCTACTTCATCGAAAATAAACTCGAAGGCGAAAAAATCATAGCACAAATTTTGACGAACAAACGCAGTCGAGAAACGGCTGAAAAAACGAGAATTTCCATCAAAAAGAAATTGACAGGTACACTCGATATGAATAACCGTGTCGAAAAATTCGTGAATTGCAGAACGAAAGACATTGCAAGACGTGAGATTTACATCGTCGAAGGTGACTCTGCACTCGGTGCGTGTAAGCTCGGACGAGATGCAGAATTTCAGGCAATCATTCCGATTCGTGGAAAAATTCTCAACTGTTTAAAAGCCGATTACAATAAGATTTTTGCAAATGACATCATCACAGATTTACTGAAAGTATTGGGGTGTGGTGTGGAGATACAGTCGAAACACAATGCCGATCTCAACTCGTTTGATTTGTCGCAATTGCGATGGGATAAAGTGATTTTATGTACCGATGCCGATGTCGATGGCTTCCAAATTCGGACACTTTTGTTGACGATGTTGTATCGACTTGTGCCGACTTTGATTCATGAAAAAAAGGTGTATATTGCTGAATCACCACTTTATGAAATCAATCATGGCAAGCAAACGTATTTTGCATATTCCGATGGAGAACGCACAAAAATAGTCGACCGCTTGGCGAAAGCCTCCAAAGGCAAAGGGAAAATCAAAGTCAATCGATCGAAAGGTCTTGGTGAAAACCAACCAGAAATGATGTGGGAAACGACGATGAATCCAGAATCGAGACGACTCGTTTTGGTGACGGCAGAAGAAGCAGAGGCGACCAAGCATATGTTTGAGTTACTGCTCGGAGAAAATTTGGCAGGACGAAAAGAATTCATTGCAAGTGAGGGGTATAAGTATCTCGATTTGACAGATATTAGCTAAATATTTTGTGGGCGATAGATATAGCCCCAATTAAATGTTTCCTAAAATAAAGTTGAGAACATGTAAGCGGGCGACCACAGGTCGCCCCTACATATTGATACTTCGGGCTTTTTGTAGGGGCGACCTGTGGTCGCCCGTTCGTGAGAGCGTTGCAATTTGGAAATATTTAATTGGTACAACAATACAACTGCTAGAAAGTTGGTGCAAATAAAACTATGGCAAAAAAAACAACAACTGAAATCAAACATAATTTCGTACAAGAACAAGGCATTACCCGAACACTCGAGGAAAATTATTTACCGTATGCCATGAGTGTCATTGTCTCTCGTGCGATCCCTGAAATCGACGGTTTCAAACCATCGCATAGAAAATTACTCTACACCATGTACTTGATGGGCTTGCTCAAAAACGACAGAACGAAATCCTCAAATGTCGTGGGGCAAACAATGAAACTCAATCCGCATGGTGACGGTGCAATTTACGAAACACTCGTCCGCTTGACGGAGGGCAACCAAGCCTTGCTCACTCCTTTTATCGACTCAAAAGGGAACTTCGGGAAACAGTATTCCCGTGATATGGCATACGCAGCCCCAAGGTATACAGAGGTCAAACTCGGTGCAGTTTGTCAAGAAATCTTCAACGATATCGACAAGGACACCGTGGAATTTGTGGACAACTACGACGGTGAACTAAAAGAACCGATATTACTCCCGACAACGTTCCCGAATATTTTGGCAAACCCAAACTTGGGAATTGCCGTGGGTATGGCAAGCTCCATCTGTAGCTTCAACTTAGTCGAACTTTGCGAAGCGACTATTTCTTATATCAAAGATCCAACGATTGCATTGATCGATCATTTGCCTGCCCCTGACTTTGCTACTGGTGGGAAGTTGATTTATAACCGCAGTGACCTCGAGCAAATTTACGCTACAGGACGTGGCGGTTTCAAACTGCGTGCAAAATATAGTTACGACAAGAAAAATAGCTGTATCGATATCCATGAAATTCCTTATACTACCAATATCGAAAGCATTATCGATAAAATTTTAGTCCTCGTGAAAACAGGGAAAATCCGTGATATCAACGATGTGCGTGATGAAACAGACTTGAAAGGTCTCAAAATTACAATTGATGTCAAGAAAAATATCGACGTTGATATGCTAATGCAAAAATTATTCCGATTTACACCGCTGTCGGACTCGTTTAGCTGTAACTTCAATTTGCTCATTCACGGCAGACCGATGACACTTGGTGTCAGTGATATCTTGAAATATTGGGTGGAATTTCGTATGGATTCCATTGCGAGACAATTGGCATTTGATATCCAAAAAAAATTGGACAAATACCACTTACTCGAAGGTCTTGCTAAAATTTTACTAGATATCGACAAAGCAATCGAAATCATTCGCAACACAGAAGAAGAAAAAGACGTTGTGCCAAACTTGATGGCGGGTTTTAATATCGACGAAATCCAAAGTGAATATATCGCCGAAATTCGCTTGCGAAATATCAATAAAGAATATATTGTGCGTCGCACAGAGGAATTAAAAACGCTTGCAGAAGATATCAAAAACTTGCAAGAAACGTTGGCAAGTCCGAAGAAAATTAAGGCAATCATCTGCAAACAATTGCAGTACGTGGCAAAAAAATATGGCAAGCCAAGAAAAACTGAAATTGTCCAAGAAGAAAAAGAAGTGGCAATCACAAAAGAAGATTTGATCGATGAATATCCAGTGAAATTGTTCCTCACAAAAGAGGGGTATTTCAAAAAAATCACGATGGTTTCTTTGCGTTCTTCTGGTGAGCAAAAATTAAAAGAAGACGATGCCATTTGCTATGAAGTCGAGGGAACGAACCGCAGTGACATTTTGTTTTTCTCGAACAGACAAACCGTCTATAAAATGAAAGCACATGAAATTCCTGATGGAAAAGCGAGTGTCCTCGGAGAGTATTTGCCAAATATTTTAGGAATTGACGGCGATGAGCAAATCATCGCTATGACAAGCACCCTCGATTACAAAGGGTTTGCCGTTTGCTTTTTTGAAAATGGGAAAGTTGCAAAAATTCCAATCAACACGTATGAGACGAAAACGAATCGAAAAAAACTTGTCAGTGCGTATTCAGGGCGATCGCCTGTCGTTGGCATTTTTATACTAGATGAAGAAGCCGAATTTTACATGATGCGTGACAAAGACAAAGCGATGGTGCTATCTACGAAAGATGTGCCGATGAATACCACGAAATCTGGTGGTGGCGTTGCGGTGTTTACGCTGAAGAAAAATAGTGCGGTCTCAAAAGTGCGATCGAGAGAAATGTGTAGCGAAATAGAGCAAGAACAATGGAATTTACTGAAAGCAAAAAGGATTCCTTCGATAGGGTATTTTATATAAATAGTGACTGCTGATTAAGTAAAAGATTCTAAAATCAAGAGATAAAACCTTGAGACTCCGTCTCAAACTCTGCCAACTTTTGAAAAAGTTGGAACAAAACTTTATTTTTGCTCACTTTAGCGTTTATTGAAAATTATACCTGCAAAGGTTTTAAGTGTTTTATGAAAAAACCTTGCAGATTAAAGGAGTAAAAGTGCTTATAAATGTTGGTATGACGGCATTTTTATATTAATCAGCAACCACTAAATAGTGGAAAAATGTTTGGTTGTGGGATTTTACAAACGTACCAAACATTTTCTATTTGGGCTGTATTTGCGATTTTCGGATTCGTGACAGCCCTTTTTTAATTTCTTGTATTCGATAGTGTGAAATGTATGACATGCAATTCATATGTATGGAAAAAGTTAGAAAAATTAGAATATATTAACAAAAAATATAATATAATTCATAAAAATACATACAAATATAACTATGAATTTTCCTGTAAAAAAACAATAGACAATTTCCAACGTGAAAATATATAAAAATATACGTGAAATCTATTGACAAATTTGGGGAAATCCGTCATAATTAACTAATTGACATAGAACTGTTTTTTGAAAGGAGAAAGCGAAGATGTATATTGTATTGCTTTTGTTCTGGATTATATATAATGGTCGATGTACACTGGAAGTTCTGATTTTAGGCAGTATCGTATGCTTTTTTCTCTATTGGTTCATGCGAAAGTATATGAAATATACGCTTGAAGATGAGGTGAAAACAATACGAAGTTTGCCTCGTGTTGTGGAATTTCTCTGCGTCGTGGTGGTGGAAGTGTTCAAGGCGAACTTCATTGTGATTGGCATGATCTTATCGCCCAAAAAGAATCTCGACCCTGTGATGGTGACGTTTGAAACCGACTTGCAGTCGAAATTGTCACAAGTCATTTTGGCAACTTGCATTACGTTAAGCCCTGGCACGTATACTGTAAAATTAGAAGATGGTGTGTATACCGTCCACGCATTGCAACCAAGGTTCATTCAAAATATCGATTCATCGATTTTCGTTCAAAAAATAAAACGCTTTGAGGAGTGATTTTTTATGGAATTAGTGGAAGTAAGAGACGAAATGTTGGCATTTTTTTTGTTGCTACTCGTCATTGGCATTGCCCTTATATTTTTTCGTGCCATTCGTGGCCCTCGTTTTACCGATCGCATTGTCGCAGTCAATTACATAGGTACAATGGCAACGGTATTTATTTGCATACAAAGTGTGTACCTTGACATTCCCTTTTTTATCGATGTGGCCTTGACGTTTGCATTGTTGAATTTTTTGACGGTCATCGTCATTTGTCGAGTGGTGACATTGCATTACAAAGGGCGACAACTCAATCTGGAACACAAAAAGGAGAGTGAGCAAATATGAGAGAAACGATTGGCTTGCTTCTTATCGGATTTGGTGTGTTTGTCTTTTTCGTTGGCATACTCGGGACGATGCGATTTTCCTATATCTTAAGCCGTTTGCATTCGACGGCGGTCGGGGATACTTCTGGTGTGGTGCTGATTATTTTAGGACTCATTGTGTATGGCACTCCATTTTTTTTGAGTTTGAAATTGCTTTTGGTGGTGTTATTTTTGTGGTTGTCTGGATCTGTGGCGACACATTTTATCGCTAGAGTGGAGTGCTTGACAAATGAAGAATACGAAATGTACGATATGTACGAAAAATACGGAAAACATTGGAAGCCTGTTGAGAAAGAACTCGCTGAAACAGAACTGACTGAAACAGAAGAAACCATTGCGAAATCAACAGTATAAGTGAAATTAAGGAGGTGAACTGCATGGATATGACATTGGCGATTGAGTGGATTTGCCTGATGTTGTTGGTGGTTTGTGCCATTGGGGTATCGGTGACGAAAAAATTATTCATTGCAGTTATCATTTTTACGGCATATAGCTCTATTTTGGCAATCATTTGGCTGTTGCTTGGAGCGACTGACCTTGCCATCACGCAAGCCGCTGTTGGGGCAGGCATTGACAGTATTTTATTTTTCGTTACACTGAGAAAATTGCACCAAATAAAAGGTGTCATCGAAAAAAAATAAGGGAGGGATTGCCTTGGAATCACGTAATTTTTTTGAGAAAATAGTGAAATGGGTCGACGGTGAATATTCATTTTTAGATGCCGATTTGTACATTCAACAGAAAAAACCACCGAAAAAAATCGACTGGTCGCAAGTCTTTAGTGTGGCAAAAATACGAGACAAAAAACGCTTGTATCCATTTTTGTGTGTGACGAGTGCTATCATTTTCATTGCTGTACTGCTGATGATGGTGAGTGCCTTGCCGCAATTTGGCGAAGCGAATAACCCCATACATAATGAAGTGATGGAACGGTATATTGAGCAAGGAGTTTCTGAAACTGGGGCAACGAATTTCGTCTCAGGTATGGTGCTTGAATACCGTGCATTTGATACGTTTGCTGAAATGAATGTCTTATTCATCTCGCTGATTGCAAGCATTGCCCTACTTAGAAAAAGTGAAAATCACCCTTATCTCAATGAAGAAAGGGAGTTGCAAGAATTGGAATGGCTCATCAAAAATGAAAAAGAAGACATTTTGAAAATGATAGTGAAATACTTAAATCCGATGATTATGCTGTATGGCATTCAAATTATGATGACAGGACACTTATCTCCCGGTGGAGGATTTGCTGGTGGGGCTATCATTGGCGGTGCATTGATTTTATATGGCATTGTGTTTGGGCAAAAAAGAATGCATACTTTTTTATCGATGAAACGCTTAATGCGACTCAATGTTGTTTCTATTTTTGTTTATACACTGGTTAAGTATTATAGTTTTTTTACAGGGGCAAACAATGTTGGATTTGAAATTCCAAAAGGTGTGCCGGGGGCATTGTTTAGTGCATATACAATTTTGATTTTGAACATTTGCATTGGTGTACTTGTGGCATGTACGATGTATGGATTTTACGCTTTGTTTGCAAGAGGGGAAATTTAATATGGAGATAATGAATGTGAGTTTGTACGAAACGGTTTCTGTCATTTTATTTGGCATAGGGTTCATGAATTTATTGCTACAAAATAACTTAATCAAAAAAATCATCGGTCTCAATATTATGGATACGTCAGTCTATTTATTTTTGGCATCGAAAGGCTTCATTGAGGGGCGACACGTCACAATTTTACAAGATAACATCCACGACGTGGAGCATTATATGAATCCGATTCCGTCTGGATTGGTGCTGACGGGTATCGTTGTTTCTGTCAGTATGACGGCATTTGCGTTGATTCTTGTGCAGATGCTCTACCGCCATTATGGGACGATCAATATGAATGAAATCACAACACTGCAACGACAAAAGGAGGGGAATTGACCTTGTTATCTTCAGTCAATTGGATTCACAACATTCCTTTTTTTGCAATTTCACTTTCGCTTGTATGTAGCATGGTTGCAGTATTTGTCGACAATGCAAGAGTATCTTATATCATACATTTATGCTTGGTATTTTTCGTGGGGTGTCTCTCATTTGTATTGCTGTTGCACACGGTTTCTATGGAAGAAATCTTCACGTTCAACATGGGAAGTGTTGGGGCACCGTGGGGCAATGAGCTGATGGCAGGGCCACTAGAAGCGTTGATGGCGACGGTCTTTTCTATCATATTTTTTCTGGTTTACTTTGGGAATAGCGACTTTATTTTCAATGACATTCCAAAAGAGAGACAACAATATTATTTTGTAATGCTCAATGCACTATTTGCTTCGACGGCAGCCATTATTTATACGAATGATATTTTTACAGCGTACATATTCATTGAAATCAATACGATTGCAGCGTGTGCCTTAGTCATGTTAAAAGGAAACGGGAAATCGATGGTGGGGACGTTGCATTATATGGTGGTGAGCCTTGCTGGATCGGGTTTGTTTTTGCTCGGTTTTGCCATTTTGTATAGCATTACAGGACATTTATTGTTTCAAGATTTGCAATTTGCCATTTCAGAATTGATGCAACAAGGAGATTATCAATTTCCATTTTTGGTAGTTAGTGCTGTTATGATCATAGGCATTGCCATACGAACGGCTCTATTTCCATTTCACTCATGGTTGACGGAATTTTCACCAGTAGGGTCGCCCGCATTTAGCTCCATTTTGACGGCTGTCATCGTCAATAGTTACATCATTTTTATGATCAAATTGACGGTATCTGTATTTACAGTAGATTTGATGCATAGTTTGGAAATCACGAATATACTCTTTGTTTTTGGGCTAATGGGCATGTTCTTTGGTTCACTGCAAGCCACAAAAGAAAGACGCATGAAACGAATGTTGTCGTATTCATCTGTGGCACAAATCGGATATATCTACATGGGGCTTGGCATTGGCAGTGTCGTTGGAATTACGGCGGCTTGCTTTCATATTATTGCCCATGCATTTGGCAAAACAATGCTCTATCTTTGTTGTGGTCGTTTCATGGAAGTCAGTGGCAAAAAAGATGATATTTTTGCGATGCGTGGTGTCGCTTTGGACAATCCCATTGCGGGGGTTGGGTATACGCTTGGCGGACTTTCAATGATTGGGATTCCGATGATGGCGGGGTTTAGTTCTAAATTTTATTTTGCCTCCGCAGCCACTTACGATCCGTTTCGTACCATTATCGTTTTGGTGGGGCTTGGCATTAGTATGATTTTGAATGCACTTTACTTTTTGCCATCGATTATGGCAATTTGGCGACCACGCAAAAGCCTTGGGGAAGAAAGAGAAATTCGGTCTTTTCGTAGCGATCCTTCTCCGAGGAGATTTCGGTATACAATGATTATTTTGATTTTCATCAATTTGATATTGGGTGTTTGGTTCAATCCGATGATCAATGCAATTTCTTTGGGGATTGAGTTGTTGATGGGGATGAGTATGGTGTCATAAATGTGAAAGTAGGTGAAACAATGGAGAGCAATTTTCTTTTGATCGTGCCAATGATCGTGCCAGTTTTGGCGGGCTTTTGTGTACGATTTTTGCGTGATGAGAAAAAACAAAATTACGTCACAATTTTTGCATTGTGTGTGACGTGTTTGGTGCTTTTTTTGTTGCCACAAATTTCTCTAAAAGAAATGACACTCTGGGACATGGTGGAACATCTGCCTATTTTTTATTTTGTAGATGGAATGGCATATTTTTTTGCTGTATTTGTCGCAATCATTTGGCTGTTGGTGGGCATTTATGCCACACTTTACATGCAACATGAAGAAATGCAAGGCGAATTTTACTTCTCGTATTTACTGACACTTGGTACGATGATGAGCTTGAGTTTTTCTGGTAATTTGATTACGATGTATTTCTCGTATGAGATGATGACACTTGCCACGTTTCCTCTTGTGATTCATTCTCGCAACAAAAAAGCCATGCGTGCCGGACTGAAATACATCGGGTATTCTATGTTTGGTGCGGGGCTTGGTTTGTTCGGATTTTTCTTTTTGACGACGAATGGCATACCGATGGATTTTATCGCAGGCGGTGTGGGCGATGCCATTTTTACGAATGACCATCAACAACCACTACTCGTGGTATGTTTCTTGATGATCCTTGGATTTGGCGGAAAAGCCGGTGTTTTTCCGTTGCATAGTTGGTTGCCCTCCGCCCACCCTGTGGCACCCTCTCCGGCTTCGGCAGTGCTTTCTAGTATCATCACAAAAGCGGGTGTGTTTTGTGTAATTCGTATCACGTATTATATTTTTGGTGCAAAATTTTTAGAGGGGACGTGGGTACAATTTGCTTATATTGCACTGGCGATAGTGACAATTTTCATGGGGTCGATGCTTGCATACCGTGAAAAAAGTGTAAAAAAACGCTTTGCATATTCGACGGTGAGCCAAGTTTCTTATATACTTTTGGGGCTTATGATGTTGACTCCTGATGGATTTTTAGGGGCAATGCTCCACATCGTCATGCATGGAATCGGCAAAAGTATTTTATTTTTGACAGCAGGTGTGGTATTGTACGAAACAGGGTATACGCAAATTTCACAGTATGTGGGACTGGGGCGGAAAATGCCTATGACTTTTTTTGCATTTACCATTGCCACACTTTCTATGGTGGGGATTCCGCCACTTGGTGGATTTTTGAGCAAATGGTATTTGGCACAAGGAACACTTAGCAGTATGCTCGGTGAATTTGGAATTTTCCCGATACTATTGTTGCTCTTTAGTGCCTTGGTCACAGCCGGATATTTATTTTCCATTGTCTACGTTGCATATTTTAATGAAAAAGAAGATGCAATTGAGGAAGAGCGTGTACTTTCAGACCCTGGGCATGCAATGACTATGCCTATGGTTGTCTTTGCCGTTTTGTTACTCGTATTTGGCATTATGCCATATGGACTTTTGCAAGTATTTACTGGAATTGGGTCGCATTTATTCTGAAAGGTGGGGTGGTCAATTTGAATGGTTTTCATGTACTACTACCAATTATATTTCCGTTGTTTGTAGGTCTGTTTCTTTTTCGTATGGATTTGGAATCGAACCGCAAGGAAAGAGAAATGATCATCATGATGGTGCTATGTCTCAACGTGGCTTTTGCGATGTATGCAATGTTTACGCCCACGACGGAGTTGACGTTATTTACGTTCGGTCATGGATTTGTGGTCTCGCTCCATATTGATTGGCTCTCGAAAATATTTGGGTCGATGGTCTCTCTTCTTTGGGTGGTGACGGCAATTTATGCCTTTGAATATATGACACATGAAACGGGTATACGGCGATTTTTTTCTGTATTTATCATGACGTATGGTGTCGTTTTGGGGATTGCATTTTCTGGAAATTTCTTGACGATGTACATTTTTTATGAGTGTTTGACGTTGGTGACGTTGCCACTTGTGATGCATGCTATGGACGATAAGGCTCGTTACGCTGGGAAAGTTTACATTTTATACATGATGTTTGGGGCTTCACTTTTGCTTGCGGGAATTATTTTCTTCTATAATTATAGTGAAACCATGGATTTCGTCTACGGTGGGGTGTTGAATCTTGAGATGTTGCAAGGCAATGAGTCGCTCGTACCCGGAGTATTTTTATTGACTTTCTTAGGGTTTGGTGTGAAATCGGCACTCTTTCCCTTGCATAGATGGTTGCCAAAAGCCTCCATTGCCCCGACACCGGTGACGGCGATTTTACACGCTGTAGCTGTTGTAAAATCAGGGATTTTCGCCATCATTCGGGTGTTGTATTTTTCCTTTGGTGTCGATTATATCAAAGGCACTTGGGTGCAAAATTTACTGCTCATTATGACCTCTATTACGATTGTCTACGGCTCATTTGTGGCACTGCGGACACCACATATCAAACGTCGTTTTGCGTATTCTACGATATCGAATTTATCTTATATTTTATTTGGCATCGTGCTGATGACTCCACACGGACTGCAAGGGGCTTTGCTCCATATGGTTTACCATGCGTTCATTAAAATTACACTCTTTTTTTCAGCTGGTGCCATTTTGTACCAAACGCATAAGGAGTATTTGTACGATATTGAGGGCTTCGGAGCGAAAATGCCCGTGGTATTTGCAGCACTTACGATTTCAGGAATTAGCTTGATTGGGATTCCGCCATTTGCTGGATTTTATAGCAAATGGACTTTGGCGACAGCGGCTGTGGAGTCTATGAATTTGTACGCTGATATTGGTGTGGTGGCTCTTATGATTTCAGCAGTACTCACTTCGTTGTATATATTTTATATCATTGCCCGTGCGTATTATCCAAGGGATCAAATTTACGGCGAGGGGTATTATGATCATGTGGAAGATCCGAATTGGTATATGAAAGGCACGTTGTTATTTTTGATGATCTGTGTGATTTTTTTGAGCTGTACACCAGAATTTTTATTGGATTACGTTGCAACTAATTTAGGTATGGGGTATTGAGATACTAACTAGTGACTGCTGATTAACATAACTTTGATTTTATTCGCCTAAGTACTTGCAATATTATATAATTTTGGCGATATTTAATTAACTAACCGTTTTAGAAAAGAAAGGAGAATTCCGCATGACACAAGCATTGTTACCGATTTTAATTGTCTTGCCATTTTTGGCAGCAGGAATCAATTTATACATCATGCAACGAGACGAAACGATGGGAAAGAAATTTGCTTGTGGAGTGACCGCCCTCATATTTTCTTTGACGTTAGTTGTGTTGTACGAAAATACAGATGAGATTTATACGATTCCTCATTTGTTTTCGTTGGGCATTTCCTTGACAGGACATAGCATGCAAGGTGTTTTGGCGATGCTTGCCGCATTTGTATGGCTCATGACGACGTTATTTTCTGTGGAATATTTCAACCACGGGCATAAGTTGTCGAGGTATTATTTCTTTTTGCTCATGACACTTGGGGCAACGCTCGGTGTATTTTACTCTGCGGATATGTTCACGACGTTTGTATTTTTTGAAATGATGTCGATGACTTCTTATTTTATGGTCATTCATGAAGAGACGGAACAAGCAAAACGTGCCGCCAATATTTATTTGACGGTGGCAGTCGTGGGCGGTTTGGTCACGTTGTTTGGGCTGTTTGCGATGTATAGTAAAGTCGGTTCGCTCGACATTGCTACCGTTAGCAAAGCTGTAGCAGCGGCGACTGGTGCGGAGAAAAATGACTATTATAAAATCGGTAGTGCCATTTTATTTGGTTTTGCAGCAAAAGCGGGTGTCGTGCCAATGCACATTTGGTTGCCCGAAGCACACCCTGTAGCACCAGCTCCAGCGAGTGGCATTCTCTCTTGCATATTGACAAAAACAGGTGTATTTGGCATGATTACGCTTGCTTGCAACGTCTTTTTGCATGATAGTATCTGGGGCAATATGATATTCGTTCTTGGTACAGTGACGATGTTTCTTGGGGCAGTTCTTGCTGTGCTTTCCGTTGATTTGAAGCGGACATTGGCTTGCTCGTCGCTGTCGCAAATTGGCTTCATTACGGTGGCAATTGGTATGCAAGGCATTTTGGGGTCGCACAACGCACTTGCTGCTGCTGGGACGACGCTCCATATTGTAAACCATGCGTTGTTGAAATTGACGTTGTTCCTCTGTGCAGGGGTCATCTACCTTGGCACGCACCACTTAAACTTGAATGACATTCGTGGATATGGGAAAAATAAACCTTTCTTGAAAATGGTATTTGCTGTGGCGGCTCTTGGTATGGCGGGAATGCCACTCTTTAGCGGATATGTCAGCAAAACGTTGATTCATGAAAGTATCGTCGAAGAAATTGTCCACTTGCAAGCATATGGAAAGACAACTTTTTTTTATGAAACAGTAGAGGAAATATTCATGATTTCAGGCGGACTTACCGTGGCATACATGATGAAGCTGTATTCAGCGATTTTCAGACAAAATCCACCTGTGCCTGTTGGGGAATTTGACTTTCAAGTCTTCCAAAAACAGAAAAATGTGAGTTGGCGGACGTATATGTCACCACTCACGCACAAAGTTTTCATGGTACTTTTGATTTTGTTGATTTGTCTGGGACTGTTTCCGCATCAATTTGGGGCATTTTTTGTCAACCACAGCAATGATTTTATGAATGCACACACTTCCGATCATGCCGTTGTTTATCTTGCGTGGGTCAATGTGAAAGGGGCTGTCCTTTCATTTTCCATCGGGATTTTCGTGTATTACGCAATCGTGCGGACGTGTCTCATTCAATATATTAAGGAAGTGGGACAGAAAAAATATCGGAAGTACGTCAATCGGATTCCAGAGGGTGTGAGTCTTGTTGACTGGATTTACAAGCCAATACTAATGCAGATTTTACCATTTATTTTGGCGGTGTTTGCGAGATTTTTCAGCGTGTTGACTGATGGTATGATTGCACTGCTTAGAATGGGGATTTTCAATGATGACAATGGACGTGTCGTGCCAAAAGAAGACAGGTATTTTTCTTCCTATAAGACAGACGATGAAGAGGAAGAAATAATGACGAAAGAGTCGTACACCGCACGGTTTGAGAGCAATCTGGTGTATATTGCTGTAGGGGTGGCGGCGGTGCTGTTGTATATTTTCATATAGGTACAGCCCTTAGACAATTCATTTTGAGGTGTTTTTTCTGTCAATTTTGCCTATAAATCGTTGAATATCACGTCATTTTGAAATAATTTCACTATATTTTGAAAAACCCTTGACTTTTCAAGGGTTGTATGATAAAATTTTGTGTGTTGTGATTTTCGATATTTCTAAGCGTACCGAAAACACCGATATAGTCGTATTATTTATTAGGACTATGAAAAAACAAAGTATAGTAAAGCAAGCAGAACGTATGAATCTTATCTTATAAGGAGGTGCAAAAATGCCTACATTTAATCAATTAGTTAGAAAAGGCAGAAAAACTGTAGAAAAAAAATCTACTGCTCCAGCGTTACAAAAAGGATACAATTCCTTACACAAAAAAGCGACAGATGTGTCAGCTCCGCAAAAACGTGGCGTTTGTACAGCAGTAAAAACTTCAACACCTAAAAAACCGAACTCAGCTCTTAGAAAAATTGCCAGAGTGCGTCTTTCAAATGGTATCGAAGTTACAGGCTATATCCCAGGGGAAGGCCACAACTTGCAAGAGCATAGTGTGGTTTTGATCCGTGGTGGTAGGGTAAAAGACTTACCAGGGGTACGTTACCATATTGTACGTGGTACACTCGATACTGCTGGTGTTGCAAACAGAATGCAATCCAGATCAAAATACGGAGCGAAACGTCCAAAAGCGGCTGCTCCAAAAAAATAAAAATATCATAACTAAATTAGTCAAATATATACAAGAAATGCCTTATACAGATCAATACATCTGCGTTGCTTAGATGAGATAAAGGGAATTGAAATTCCTATGTAGAGATAAACGTTGAATGGTAAGGCATGAACACATAAGCAAACGCTTGTGAAGTACCTTGGATATTATTATTATTCGTTAGGAGGGAAGAATCGTGCCAAGAAAAGGACATGTTGCAAAAAGAGAAGTATTAGCAGACCCTGTGTACAATAGCAAATTGGTTACTAAATTAATCAATAGCATTATGCTCGATGGTAAAAAAGGGGTTTCCGAAAAAATCGTTTACGGTGCCTTCGATAAAGTAGCAGAAAAAACAGGGAAAGACCCACTCGAAGCATTTGAAGAAGCATTGGGCAATATCATGCCATTGCTTGAAGTAAAAGCACGTCGTGTTGGTGGGGCAACGTACCAAGTACCTATGGAAATTAGACCAGAAAGAAGACAAACATTGGGTCTTCGTTGGTTGAAAATCCATGCAAGAAAACGTGGAGAAAAAACGATGGTCGATCGTTTGGCAGGCGAAATCACGGATGCATTAAACAATGCCGGTGGTGCTTGCAAGAAAAAAGACGATACGCATAAAATGGCAGAAGCGAACAAAGCATTCTCACATTTTAAATGGTAAGAAATCGTTGATTCAAAAAAGAGAATTGAATTTGCAATTTATGAATGGTTTATATGTACGTATGGGCATTGCATAAATTCAAATCATTTTATATGAAAATCAAAGGAGGAATAGAAGGTGGCGGCAAAAAGAGAGTTTCCCCTTGAGCGAACCCGTAACATCGGGATTATGGCTCATATCGATGCAGGTAAAACAACGTTGACTGAACGTATTTTGTATTACACTGGTCGTAACTATAAAATTGGTGATACCCATGAAGGTACAGCAACTATGGACTGGATGGAGCAAGAGCAAGAAAGAGGGATCACAATTACGTCTGCAGCAACAACTTGTCACTGGGACGAAAATAGAGTCAACATCATTGACACACCTGGACATGTGGACTTTACTGTTGAGGTAGAACGTTCTTTGCGTGTACTTGACGGTGCTGTTTGTGTATTCTGTGCAAAAGGTGGCGTTGAGCCTCAATCTGAAACAGTTTGGAGACAAGCAGATAACTACAACGTACCTCGTATGGCATTCGTAAATAAAATGGATATCATGGGTGCGGATTTTTATAACGTTGTACAAATGATGAAAGATAGACTTGGCTGTAGCCCTGTGCCTATGCAATTGCCAATCGGTGCAGAAAGCGATTTCGTAGGGATTGTGGATTTGATGAAAATGAAAGCGTTTATCTATAAAGATGACGTTGGCAATGAAATCGATGAAGTTGAAATTCCAGCTGAATTGGCTGACAAAGCAGAAGAATACAGACAACTTTTGATTGAATCTGTATCTGAAACTGATGAAGAATTGGAAATGATGTACCTTGAAGGTGAAGAACCTACAACTGAACAATTGATGGAAGCAATGAGAAAAGCTTGTATCGACTGTAAACTCATTCCAGTATTTTGTGGTTCTGCATATAAAAATAAAGGGGTGCAAAAACTTCTTGATGCAGTCATTGAATATATGCCTGCTCCTGTAGATATCGCATCTATTAAAGGGATTGATCCAAATACAGGTGAAGAAATGGAACGTCATGCATCTGATGAAGAACCATTTTCTGCTCTTGCATTTAAAATCATGAATGACCCATTTGTTGGTAAACTTGCATTCTTCCGTGTGTATTCAGGTACACTCGATTCAGGAACGTATGTATATAACTCAACAAAAGGCAAAAAAGAACGTGTGGGTCGTATCCTTCAAATGCATGCAAATCATAGAGAAGAAATCGACAAAGTTTACGCAGGGGATATTGCTGCGGCTGTTGGTTTCAAATTGACAACAACAGGTGATACTATCTGTTTGGAAAATGACGAAGTAATCTTGGAATCAATGGTATTCCCAGAGCCTGTTATCGAAGTTGCGATTGAGCCTAAAACAAAAGCTGGTCGTGACAAAATGGGTATCGCTTTATCCAAACTTGCAGAAGAAGATCCAACATTCAAAACGTATACAAATGCTGACACTGGTCAAACTATCATCGCTGGTATGGGTGAGCTTCATCTTGAAATCATCGTTGACCGTTTGCTCCGTGAGTTTAAAGTAGAAGCAAATGTTGGTGCTCCTCAAGTTTCTTATAAAGAAACATTTAGAAAAGCTGTTGACGTGGAAGGGAAATTCGTTCGCCAATCTGGTGGTCGTGGTCAATACGGTCATTGTAAAGTGCGTTTCTTCCCTATGGAAACTGATGCAGAAAACAACTATGAATTTGTCAATAGTACTGTCGGTGGTTCTATTCCTCGTGAATACATCCCTGCAATTGACAAAGGGATTCAACAAGCAATGGAAAGCGGTATCTTGGGCGGATATCCTGTACTTGGCGTAAAAGCTGAAGTATACGATGGTTCTTACCATGATGTCGATTCTTCTGAAATGGCTTACCAAGTGGCTGGTTCTATGGCGTTCAAAGAAGCAATGAGAACAGGGGATGCCGTTCTTTTGGAACCAATCATGAAAGTTACAGTTTCTGTACCTGAAGATTACATGGGTGATGTTATCGGTGATATCAACTCTCGTCGTGGTCGTATCGAAGGTATGGAAGCAAGAAGTGGCGTACAAGTCATTCATTCATTCGTGCCTTTGGCTGAAATGTTTGGATATTCTACTGACCTTCGTTCAAGAACTCAAGGTCGTGGAACGTACGTTATGGAAGTTGACCATTACGAACCTTGTCCAAAATCTGTACAAGAAAAAGTTTTGGAAGGCAGAAAACAATAAAATCTACAATTTTTGTAAATTGTATGATAAATTTTCCTTTTTTTTAAAATTTACTATTGCAAAGAAAGGGAAAAGATACTATAATATATGTTGATGGTATATACATCTTTAATTAGGTGTATGTATGATAATAAAAAACAAACAATACCTAAAGGAGGCTTTACAAATGGCTAAGCAAAAATTTGAAAGAACGAAACCGCATATGAATATCGGTACAATCGGTCACGTTGACCACGGTAAAACTACTTTGACTGCAGCAATTACAAAAACTTTGCACCAAAAATATCAAATCGGTGCAGCTGTTGATTTTGAAAATATCGACAAAGCACCAGAAGAAAGAGAACGTGGTATCACAATCTCTACTGCTCACGTTGAGTATGAAACTCCAGATCGTCACTACGCTCACGTAGATTGTCCAGGACATGCCGATTATGTTAAAAACATGATTACTGGTGCTGCTCAAATGGACGGTGCTATCCTCGTTGTAGCTGCAACTGATGGTCCTATGGCTCAAACTCGTGAACACATCCTTCTTTCTCGTCAAGTAGGTGTACCTTATATCGTTGTTTTCATGAACAAATGTGATATGGTTGAAGACGAAGAACTTTTGGAATTGGTTGAAATGGAAATCAGAGACCTTTTGAGCGAATATGACTTCCCAGGCGATGATACTCCAATCATCAAAGGTTCTGCATTCCAAGCTCTTGAAGATCCTTCAAGCCCATGGGGTGACAAAATCGTTGAACTTTTCGACGAAATCCAAAAATGGATTCCAGAACCTACTCGTGAAACTGACAAACCATTCTTGATGCCTGTTGAGGACGTGTTCTCAATCACAGGTCGTGGTACAGTTGCAACTGGTCGTGTGGAAACTGGTATCGTTAAAGTCCAAGACGAAGTTGAAATCGTTGGTCTTGCTGAAGAAACTAGAAAAGTTGTTGTTACTGGTGTTGAAATGTTCCGTAAACTTTTGGATCAAGCAGAAGCTGGTGATAACATTGGTGTTCTTCTTCGTGGGGTTCAAAGAGATGAAATCGAACGTGGACAAGTACTTGCAAAATCAGGTTCTATCACACCTCATACAAAATTCAAAGCTCAAGTTTACGTATTGAGCAAAGAAGAGGGTGGACGTCATACTCCATTCTTCAATAACTACAGACCACAATTCTACTTCAGAACAACAGACGTTACTGGTATCATCAGATTGCCTGAAGGTACTGAAATGTGTATGCCTGGCGATAACATCGAAATGGAAATCGATTTGATTACTCCTGTAGCGATGGCCCAAGGTTTGCGTTTTGCGATTCGTGAAGGTGGTAGAACTGTTGGTTCTGGTGCTGTAGCTGAAATCGTTGAATAAGAAAAATTGAAATAAAATAAATATTGAAATAGCTAGAGGGCTGTTGCATTTTTGCGACAGCTCTTTTTGTGGTAATATTTCATTGATATTGAGGTATTGCTCCCCAATTAAATGTTTCCTAAAACAAGGTATCGAAAATCCAAGCGGGCGACCACAGGTCGCCCCTACATATTGATATTTCTGGATTTTTGTAGGAAGATCTGATCCTGTGGTCGCTCGTTAATGAGATTGTTGCAATTTGGCAATATTTAATTTGGGGAGTAATATCATAATATTAAAAAGATGGGAAACCGCTCCACCACTTCCCCAAAAAGATGGGATATCGCTCCACCTTTTTTAAAAAAGAGAAAAAGACGAATTTTGTTTGTAGGATATATCACTTTTGGAAAAATAAAGCAAACAAGTCAATCACATATCTGAAAATATTTTTTATATACAACTCAAATTTCATATACAAAATAAGTGAAAAACCTTGAAAACTCAACGTTCTATCAGAAAAATAGCGACAATTACTATTGGGAGACCACTGGCATTTTCTCAATATTTGGAGAATTTGCTAGTGGTGTCTCTTAATGCTATGGAAAGTTTTTGTATACAATATACATTGGATATTCCGTATGTGGTGTGGGAAAATTTTAAATAAAGATTAAAAATAAAAAAAATGGAAAAAAATTTCAATAAAGACTTGTATTGTTTGGGAAAAAGTAGTATACTGTGGAAGTAAGTGGAGGAAAGTGGTTTGAAATGGGGTATTTCAATAGAGCTGCATACACACGAGGCGGTGAGACAAATGTTTTTAGGTGAATATCAACACTCCTTAGATGCCAAAGGGCGTCTTATAATTCCCTCCAAATTTAGGAGTGCCTTGGGAGAACATTTTGTCGTGACTAAGGGGTTAGACAACTGCCTGTTTGTGTACCCGAAGAAAGAATGGGAAATTTTTGAAGAAAACTTAAAGCGACTTCCATTAACGAATGAAGTCGCAAGAAAATTCACCCGTTTTTTCTTCTCTGGGGCAGCCGAATGTGAACTCGATAGCCAAGGTAGAATTTCTTTGCCACCGACGTTGCGTAAATATGCGAAACTCGAAAAAGAAGTGGTTTCCATAGGCGTCAACAATCGTGTAGAAATCTGGAGCAAAGAAGCGTGGGATACTTATGCTGATGAAGAAAATTTCATCACAAATGAATTTGCCAATGAATTGGAAGGCTTAGGAATTTAATCAAGAATATAGAAACATAATATAATAGAAGAAACACACATTGAATGAATGTGATTATAGTATATATGAATGCCGCACAAGGTTTGAATCTCGTGCGGTATCTTCATAAGAATGAGGTGTATTTTGGAATTTCATCACGTATCTGTACTATTAGATGAATGTGTCAGAGAACTACAAATCAACCCCGACGGTATATACGTCGATGGCACGATGGGTGGAGCAGGACACTCCTTAGAAATTGTAAAACAGTTGAAAAATGGGCGGTTGATTGCAATTGACCAAGACTTAAATGCCCATGAAGCAGGGAAGAAACGACTCCATGCATATTTGGATAAAGTCACTTTTGTTCATGACAATTTTGGCAACATCGAAGAAATACTCGATTCGTTATCCATTGAAAAAGTCGATGGCATTTTGCTAGATATCGGCGTTTCTTCTCACCAATTAGATGAGCGTGAGAGGGGATTTTCGTACCAACAAGATGCACCGCTCGATATGAGAATGGACAAGTCGAATGCATTTTCAGCGTATGAACTCGTCAATACGTATGACGAGAAAGAATTGAATAACGTCATCTTTCGCTACGGTGAGGAGCGTTGGGCAAAGCGAATTGCTGAATTTATCGTTGCAGAGCGAAAGACCAAACCGATAGAAACGACAGGGGAATTGGTTGAGGTCATTAAAAAAGCAGTGCCAAAGGGTGCAAGAAAAGATGGACCGCACCCAGCAAAACGTACTTTTCAAGCACTTCGCATTGAAGTCAATAAAGAGTTGGAAGTGTTAGAACGTGCCATTGCTGGTGGATGCAAAAAATTAGAGGTAGAGGGTAGATTTTGCATCATTACGTTCCATTCTTTGGAGGATCGCATTGTCAAAGAAGCGTTCCGTGGGGCAGAAAATCCGTGTGTATGTCCGTCGCAATTTCCAGTTTGTGTTTGCGGTCGGAAGCCGTATGGAAAGATTGTGACCCGCAAGCCGATTTTGCCAAGTGCATTGGAATTGGAAAATAATCCAAGGGCAAGAAGTGCGAAATTACGTGTGTTAAAAGGAATTGAATTGAAAAAATAAAATCAAAAATCAAGAAAATAAAGTACGAGTATTCTCGTGATTTTGAATGGGGGATTTATTTTGGCAAAGCAAAACGGTAGAGGGAATTCTTATGGGAGAACTCCAAATAGAAACGATTATTCGATGTACCAATATGGCAATGCAGCACGAGAATTGGCTCCACAATATGAAGAAGATGTGCCATATTATGAAGAGGTACCAAGAAAAAAAAGAAAACCTTCTTCTAACCAGAAACGAAAGAAGGGTTCATCAAGAAGAAGTATGCATACAGGTACCAAATCGAGAACAGCGACTGCAAAACCAAAAACAAAACAGAGACAAAAGGTCAGAAAGAAACCGATGAAAGTTTCGCTGATGGCAATTCAATCAGTGGCAATGGTGTTTTTGATTTTTGCAGGGGCAATTGCATTTATGACTACGAAAGTCCAAGTCGATAATATCAGTTTTGAAATTCGCCAAGCAAATGAAGAACTCAAAGGGTTGCAAGATATGAATGCGATTTTGGCGGCGGAATTGGCAAATGAAGTCGATTTGGATTATATCAAATCGGAAGCGGTCAATCGTTTGGGGATGGCAGAACCGCAACCGTACCAAATCATACATATTGATGTGCCAAAAACTGGGTATACTGTACAATATACGGATGTAACAGAATGATTTTTGAAATGGAATCGTGTCAGATATAAAAATATAGGCAATCCAAAACGCAAGCGTCAGAGTTTTCATTTTGACGCTTGCGTTTTTGGAACTGCTTTTGATAGCGGCTGGTAATAGTTAAGTTGCTTGATATCAAATTTTGAAATGAGGTTGGTAATGTGAGAAAACATAAAGGGTTTGACGTGGAAGAAGCGAGAGGGAAATTTGCGTTTCTCGTTTTTGTATTTATAGCGGTATTGTGCGTATACATGGGTCGTATCATGTATTATAAATTGGAGTTTGGTGCGGAATTTGAGGCACTTGCCAAAAATCAGCAAATCAACCGATACGACATGATCATTACCCCGAATAGAGGGAGTATTCTCGATCGCAATCAACAAATACTTGCTGTATCGACAGCGGTATATAATGTCGTTTTGGATCCGCTTATTTTGGCGGAATATGGAAATAATGTGGCGGAGCAAGAAAAAACAATCCAAGCACTTTGTGAAACTTTTGAAGCACTAGACCCTGATGTGTTATGGAATTATATTGCAGAAAATCCAGAAACAGGTACAATCAATTTGGAGACACATTGGAAGTATTTGGTCAAAGGGGTGGAGCGTTCTGTCAAAGAAGAATTGGAAGCGATGAACCTCAAGGCGGTACATTTTGAGCAAGATTCACAAAGGGCATATCCGCTGAAAACGACGGCATCTCATCTCATCGGATTCGTCCGTGGGGGGAGCAGTTGGGGGATTGAGCGACAGTACAATTCGTATATGAGTGGATCGCCTGGGCGGTCGTTCATTCTCTATGAGGGTGTCAATAATATGACGTACCAAGAACATGCTGCCCAAGATGGACATACTGTCGTGACGACAATTGACTATATGATTCAAAAGTTTGCAGAAGAAGTCGTGGCAGAAACATACGAGACGTGGCCATCTCAAAGTGTGGCGGCGATTGTCATGAATCCAAATACAGGTGAAATTTTAGCCATGGCAGACCAAAATCAGTTTGACTTAAATTCGCCAGATACACCACCAGATGTGCTTTCTGATCCTGAATTTGCAGTGGCTTGGTCGGAAATGACTGATACGGAACAAATGAATTATTACGATAAAATGTGGCGAAATTTCTCTGTTGCTGATACGTATGAGCCGGGTTCTACGTACAAACCAGAAGTGGTGGCGGCGGCACTCGAAGAGGGTGTCATCAAAGAGAGTGACACATTTTTTTGTTCAGGTGGGATTGAAGTCGCTGATTATTATATTGGTTGCCATTATAATATCGGTCATGGGGAACTCAATGTGGAGCAAATCATGGCGTATTCTTGCAATCCGTGCATGGTGCAAATCGGACAACGACTCGGAGCAGAAAATTTTTACGAATACCAAAAATCGTATGGCTTTGGGGAATTGACAGGCATTGACTTGCCAACAGAAGCATACGGAGTTTTGCATGCACAAAATGCCATTGGACCTACGGAGCTTGCGACGATGTCGATTGGGCAAACCTTCAATGCGACTTCTATTCAAAGCATGACAGCGTTTGCTTCTCTCATCAATGGTGGTGAACTGTTAGAGCCGTATGTGGTCTCGAAAATCATTGACCAAAACGGAGCGGTAGTCATGGAGCGAACACCTGAAATTGTTAGAAAAACAGTTTCTGAAGAAACTTCAGATTACATTCGTGAAGCACTTCGTAGTACAGTACTTTATGGAACGGGGAAAACGATTGACATTCCAGGGTACTCCATCGGGTGTAAAACAGGAACGGCCGAGCAAGGTGACCGTGCAAGAAGTGACCTTTGGACGCTCAGTCATATGACGTATTTCCCTGTGGAGAATCCGCAATATTTGATTTTTACTGTCATCCATTTGCCAGAGGAGTACGGTTCGGGCATCCAAAGTACTGCCCCTATGACACTTTCTTTACTGGAAAAAATCATCAAATATAAAAATATCCAACCCTCAATTGAGACGGAGGAAGAAACGATTTTGACGAGCAATCCAACGGTCGTTGTGGGCGATTATACGAATGAAATTACACTGATGGTGGTGTCAGATCTCGTTGTGAAAGACTTGAATTATAAAGTGGTGGGGACTGGAAATACGGTCGTCAACCAAGTGCCAAAAGGCGGTACGACGGTAGAAAAAGGCAGTGAAGTCATTCTTTATGTAGAAAAATCAGAAGAAGATTATGGAACGCAAGGCATTCCAAACCTCGTAGGCAAAACGTATGACGAAGCATCACAAACGCTGTCGGAACTTGGTTTTGGCATACTTGTAGAGGGCGAATTGTCAGGGATTGTCACAAGTCAAAATCCAGCACATGGCATTTTCGTTGCCCCTGGAGAAGATGTGACATTACGGACAGAGCCTATGCCAGAAAGTGATGTCTATACAGGGGAAATCGGTGGCGAAGTCCTCGGAGAAACTGTAGGGGATATTGAGGTCACAGTCGAAACGGAAACAGTAGAGACGTACACAGCGGAAGAAATTGGTGGCTTGTCGTAATGACTGATGAAATGAAGATGCCTTGTGGCAATGGTTCTTGGTTAGGGATAAGTTGAAATTACATGTATGGAGGTCATATTATGGGCTTTGTAGACTTTGACTCGAAAAAACAAAATAAAAATGAAGCTGTGCATGTGAGAGAAAAAACAGTTGCCCGCACGGCAGAAGAAACACTCGATGAACTGCTGTATGATGGACAATCGGGCTTATACCGAGATCACCAATTCGTATCTGCGGATACAGTGACATTGCAGACAACGTACGAAGAAATTTTCATATTATGGGAATGCCAAGCGGTGTATCGTCAAGGATTTTCTGTGGAAAATAATGTTGTGCATTTGCCTGTTTTGTTTGTCAATATTGCAGGTGTGGATATAGAAAATGTCAAGAATTATTGGAAGAAAGTAGATTCACTTGTGGTGAGTCGTACGTGTATCATAGATAAGTCTTTGCGGACTGCAAGATGGTATGCACAGCAAAATGCAGGCGGTATGCAGACGTTTGTCGATGCCATCAATTGGTTGACTTGTGGTTGGTATAAAAATGGTCGCTTGCAAAGAAATAAAATTAGCCAACACCCAAGTTATCGGTATGGGCATTTGAATGTCGATTTGCAAAATCGTATTTTTGATAAACTGCAATTGCTCTTAGATAGCAATCTCATCAAAAAAACGAAGCACAACAATGAAATGAATGGATTGTCAACCCTTTTTTGTACAAATTTTTATCGAACTACAACTCCAAAATCACAGGGAGCAACATAGCCCAAGCTCCCATGCAACCTCTTAGTATT